>CALMZF010000228.1 GCA_937870645.1 uncultured Paludibacter sp.
TGGCGGACATACCTTCTACATTCACAATTAAAGGGTCCTGGTCGGGCATTGACAAAGAGCCATCTAAACCGATTTCAACTGTGAATAAAGCTCTGATTGCGCCGTTCGCTTTTGTATCGGCTTCAAATCTTCCATCGTGTACCGAATTTGAATATGCTTCAGCAACTTCGGCGAGATTCATTTTTTCGGGTATCAGTGAGAAAGAACCCTGACCATCTTTTTTCTGTAAGTCAACTTTTACATTTACATCTTCAAGGGCAGTCATTATTTCCGTGAAGATTTCTGAACCGGATTTTGTTAAATTACCGGCATCGGGGGCAGTAGTAAACTCGAATAACAGTTTAGCTGTGTTTTGCTTTAACTGCTGGTTCACTACATTCTGTGCACCATTAAGGGATATGATTTTGGACATTTTTTTAATCCGGGTAAGCGGAGCCGGAACGCTTTTGTTAAATTGTAAAAAGAGAAGTCAAAAAAAAACCATGCTTTAAAGCATGGTACAGGTTTTTACGGGTTTGTACAGGTTTTTACTGATTATAGATGCTTACATCTGTCATTTGCTGCGATCTTTTGTTGTAAACAATGTTACCGGCAGCATCTAAAATATAGCCAGTGAAAAGAAAAATAAAATGTGAAACCATCATCCGGTTAGGTTTTATGTTCAGAGTTTCGGCATCCATTTTTCTGTACTTAATTGCTGTTTTTTCACCGATGGAGAATATACTCATGTAATCTTTTAAGGTTACCTTTCTATCCTTCGATTGCAATGCTATATTGTTGTTTTGATTTTTCATAAAAGTTTGTTGCATTGTTGTTAATTAAAAAAGTACAAAGGTTTCTGACGTCTCTTGATTGTAATAGTGGGTTAAATAATGAATGAACCATAACAGGGTCATGCATTTCTAACCAATCGTAAACTTTAGCAGGAAGGGCAAACAACAAGTTTGCATAAAAATCAACTACTTGTTGTTTTTTGTAAATATGCAGGCTGCTGAACGTGGTCGGTGTAATTAAACTCATTGACATTTTCTTTTGTTTTTGGATTATAACGTTCTTGATACCATTGGCACAAATCTCTTTCTTCGATATATTGCGAAAGAGCATCTTCGACGGCTATTGGGTCTTTATTGTGTTCTCTCCATGCCCGATTAAGTTCATCGAGCATACGAATAAATACTTTATCCATTCGGTTAGAAGTTTTCTTTTCCGAAACTCTCATATATAACTGCGGTTGGAGTGATTTCTTAAAGAGGATGATTTTTTTCATCCTCTCTTTTCTTACCTGACCATCATTTTTTACAAATACAGCGTACTGGTTCAACAGCGAATAAAACAGCGTATGAATAAAATCATGTTCAACTATTCTTATGTCATTAAACTGAATCGTTTCTCCAGTATCAGAGTTTACAATCGCCTGGGAAGAAGGAGAGAGACTAAACTCTAAACGCCAGACATCATGAGTATCAGGGTTAATTCCATTGTTACGCCAAAAATCCTCTATGTAAGGCTTTTTTGTTTTTTCTCTAAGTTCCTTTGATTTGTTATAGATGTAAAACTGTACATCTGAATATTTAGAACCAAAGCGCATATAGTGAACGGGGAGATTCCTGTTCGCCGTTCCGTCAATATGAACAGATGTAGAACGAAGTTTGAGATACTTAGCATTAATTATTCGTTTAAAAAATTGGGGAACAGATAGTTTGTAAAACTGTTTAAAATCAGCAGCAACGTCAAGACGGGACACTGATTTGAAAGATAAACCGAGTTCAATCAGAAGCGCTGAAAGCAATCTTATCAAATCTGTTTGGTAAAGATATTTGTTGATTATTTTGAGGTGGCCGCTATCAACCGGGAGTATCCCGGAGAGAGGTTTATAACTGATAACAGCACACTGTTCATATTCTCCGGTTAGATTTGATTCGATTGAGCGGTGTTGGTTAAATACCCTGTGATTTATGTCTTTTTTGACTATCCGAAATGTGCCATTTTTAGATGTTTCAGCATCTAAATTTTCGAGTGAAAAAATTTTCACATGAATTTGAAGCCAATCAATTGAAATACAAGGGGATAGCATTAAAAAACTGTAATTTTTATGTCAAATGGACTGCCGTGATACTTAGCGGCAGTTTGACATTAGAAACAGGAATATTTGATAAAAAGACCACATGAAAAGACACGACCAGATTAAAAGCCACGTATAAGCGTATATAGCCTGAATTTGAGTATCTGGAAAAGTCGGGTTCTTAATGTAGTACCAAGCGCAGGAAGCTAAAGCTGTGAGGCTTAAATAAGCTAATAAAACGAATAGTAAAGGCATATGATTTTAGTTTAATCGTTGTACTCAATTACTGATTTGCGTAATGAAGTAAATACTATGTTTAAGAACAAAATAAAGCGCTGAATGTGAAATAAAGGATAGTCACCATAGGTGGGTTGTGTATCGCAACTAACAGCATCAAAACCGAGTTCTAAAAACTCCTTAAGGACAATTTGTGAACGTTCCCAGCCTGTCAGGATTTCCATATAATTGAACGTTGTTTAAAATGATAATAACCACAGTATTCGCCTTGCTTTTGTTTTCGGGATGACTTGCGATAAATAAATATTTTCTCGCAAGGAAGATTGTTTAAACACCACTGTACAGCAATTTCGGGAGTAGTAGAGTCGTGTAAGGTGCAGGTGTTGCCATCGGATTTAATCGCTACGATATTGTAATAAACAGCCATAATGGGCAAGGGGTGGTTTTTCAGTCATAGGATATTTGTCGAAGAAAGAACCTCTATTGCGGAGAGGATTTTTCTGTAATCCTTTAAATGTTGATGAAGTAATTTTTTGGGGAAATTGTAGACATCTTGATACTCTATAAGAAATCTATACTTTGAATGAGTCACAGTGGCCAGCTTATCTAACTGCTTTTGCAATGATTCTTTTTCCCGTTTAGATAGTGTTAACGCCTTTTTTTGTGCAGTCATAACAAATAGTTTATGCGCGGTTTATTGTTTTCCTATAATTTACATTATGTTAAATAACGTAAAAGACTAAAAAGCCACTTAGTGGCTC
>CALMZF010000229.1 GCA_937870645.1 uncultured Paludibacter sp.
TTTCCATATTTTTATATCATTCTTCGTATAGCCAACTGTAGTCGGTTTTCCGGTGGTGCCACTCGATCCATGAACACGCACAATATCCTTCATAGGTACAGCAAAAAGGCCAAAAGGATAGTTATCACGCAAATCCTGCTTATGGGTAAAAGGCAACTTGCTAATATCATCAATACCGTGTATGTCGGAAGGTTTCACCCCTGCTTCATCCAGTTTGCGGCGATAAAACGGCACATTTGTATACACCCGGGCAACAAGTTCACGCAGTCGTTCATCCTGCAATTTCCGCATTGCTTCCCGCGGCATACATTCAATCTCTTTGTTCCAAATCATATCTTAATTTCACTCGTTTTTTATTATAATTAAACCCTACATTCTTTATAAATGTTGAGCATTTTTCACTCTTTCTTTAAGCCCTCCCTTTGGGAGGGTTGGGTGGGCTTTTAGTGGGCTTTTATTGTGCTAAGTCTTCCTCCGTTATTGATTTCAACTTATTCTTCAGTATCAATTCCACTGCCTTTTCACGGTTATCGGTGCGGAAAACCAGAATGGATTTAGAACCGAAACTGAAAGCGTACACATACTCAATGGAGATATTAGCTTCAGCAAATAAATTGAGGATGTGATACAGTGAACCGGGTTCAGCGCCCATTTCGAGCGAAAGCACGTCGTGAATGCGAACTGCAAAATTCGCTTCGTGCAATTTTTCCTGCGCCAGCTGCGGATCGGAAACGAGGATGCGGGCCAGTCCGTAATCGCTTGTATCAGCTATAGTCAACGCATTAATATTTATATTGTATCGGGCAAGTACGGCCAGCACTTCATTCAGATAGCCGGGTTTGTTTTCCAGAAAAACGGATAGTTGTCGGATGGTCATGTGTGTGTTCTGTTATTAGTTAAAGAAACTCCGCCAAGCGGGCGGACGAGCATTAAATCTGCCAAAGTGGGATATCACTTTATTAGAATTAATCAGTATTTGATTGCAAAGTTACATATTTAATAAGAAAAATAAAACAGATAGTCATTAAAATAAAACAGAACTCCATGAAAGGTGTTTAGCTGGCGTACAATTATACATCCGATCAAAACAACGTCACAATTTGATGAGAGATTTCGGGATAAATATCTTGTTTGTTAAGCAGGTTATAAAACATTACTATTGTGTGGATTACTTCTGCGGACAATTTGCTTCTGGTTTCAGTCAGCATCCATTCCGGTATCTGCTGATAGTAGGCTTCTGCTATACCGCCGGTGATGGCTGCCAGCGTATCGCTGTCGCCCCCGACCGACACGGCCAGCCGTATGGCATCCTCAAAACTGTTGCTGTCCAGAAAGGCCACAATGGCTTGCGGCACTGTCTCCTGACAGGTTTCATTGAATTGATAGGTACTGCGTATATCATCGCAGCTAAACTGCAGGTTATAACCGAATTCCGACTCAATGGCGGTGCGAATTTGCTCCTTGCTACTCCCCTGCCTTGCCATCCACTGGGCAATTGCTGTAGCCTGAGCACCTTTTATACCTTCGGGATGATTGTGCGAAACTTCGGTTACGAACTTTGCCATTTCCAGCACATCCTCTTTCGTGCCGAATAAATCGCCCACTGCCGATATACGCATGGCAGCTCCGTTGCCATAACTGTTGTAAGGTTTGTAACTTTCCGGATCACCGGCCTTGTAACCGTGTATCCAACGCAGGTAGGAGGTGCCATATGACATGTGAGGATATTTCAGATACCATTTCCGGAGTTTAGCCACCACCTTTTCGTGCGAATGTTCGCCCTTTTCAAGGACATTCATCAGGTATTCGGCAATGGCAATGGTGCATACCGTATCATCTGTAAAGAAACTTTCACGGTGGAAAATTTCAAAATCGGTATTCCGGTAGTTGTCAAACTCAAACCGGGAACCGGCAATGTCACCAATTATTGCGCCAATCATGGGATTAGAATTATTGTTGTCCGTTAAAAAGAGTTCTTGTTTTGTCCTCAAGCCGGACAGGCTTTTACTTTTTGGCTGCAGCCCCAAAAAGTAAACAAAAAAGGCCGCCGCTGTCGATAAAAAGCTAAAAATTGTCTGCGTTTCGCTCAAAGCGTCCAAACTCCTCACCGCCTGTGGGCGGCTCGTCAGACAAGGACGCTTTTTAACCGCTACACTCCGACAATTTTCTAAACGCTTTTTCTCGAAGGCGGAAAGAGAGCGTTACCAAACATCAAGCTTATTAATATTAAAACAATAAATAGTTATCAAAATTTCAGTAATATAGAGCTGATTAAAAAAAAAATCCCGGACAACAATAAATTAATTTTTTGAATATCGTAGGTCACAACTCTTTTGTAAGATTAAAAATAAAGTTGAACAATATATATTGTCTTCTGACTCCCCCTTCAGAGCCTGTCCCGATTATTCGGGAGGGGCGGGGGGCATGTTTAATTTACCCCTTTCGCCATCTCTTCAAAGCTCTTCCATAATTTATCATCCTGTGGTACGGGTGCTGTGATTTGGATTTGTTCTTTGGATACGGGATGAATAAAACTAACGCTGCGGGCATGCAGGCTGATACCGGCATTGGGGTTGGAGCGGGCGAATCCATACTTCAAATCTCCCTTTATGGGGCAACCCATGGCCGCCAGCTGACAGCGTATCTGATGATGACGACCGGTTTCGAGCTGAATTTCAAGCAAATAATATCGGTCGGACGTTGCAATTAATTTATAGGTAAGAATGGCTTTTTTGGCATCTTTCCGCTCGTTGGGATATGGAAAGGATTTATTTTGCTTTTCATTGCGAACCAGGTAATGCTCCAGACGTCCTTCTGTTTCCTTCGGACGATTCTGAACGATTGCCCAATAGGTCTTTTTCACTTCCTGAGTTCGAAACATCTCGTTCAACCTCGTGAGTGCTTTGCTTGTTTTGGCAAAAAGCACTACCCCACTCACAGGACGGTCCAGCCGGTGCGTTACACCCAGAAAAACCTCACCGGGTTTATTGTACTTTTCCTTGATGTAAGCCTTGATTGTTTCCGACAACGGTTGATCGCCCGTTTTATCACCCTGAACGATTTCAGAACTGCTTTTATTGACGGCTATGATGTGGTTGTCTTCGTAGAGAATAGTCATGCTTGCCCCCTAACCCCCTGAAGGGGGAATAATGAACGGTTAATGTTGAATATATTCATGAATTAGTGCATATACACTTACAAAAGAACCTCTGTACGTTGTCTTACCGTTTCGTAGATCAGAATGCCGGCTGCAACTGATACATTGAGTGATTCTATCTTGCCGGCAATTGGGATTTGAACCAATGAATCGCACAACCGCAGATGTTCGGGTGCAATACCTTCATCTTCGGAGCCCATCAGAATGGCAACCGGATCGGTGTAGGTTGTCTGTGTGT
>CALMZF010000230.1 GCA_937870645.1 uncultured Paludibacter sp.
TTAAGATTTATTTTACTGATAATCTTATGTTTATGGACTTTTTAAGGGTCGACTAAATAAATAAATTCCTTATATTTGCTGTTAATATTTGTTTCCGGATTAAAAATCCTAATAATACAAAAGCTGGTTCCGAAGGCTTTCGGAACCAGCGACCGATGCACAACGTTTTTACAATTAAAAATATATCCGCGAGGACGGGGATGGAATGCGGCTTTGCCTGATAGAAAACAACTATCTGACCGACCCGCACGGAGCTTGCGGCTACCTGGCCCTTAAAAGCGGCCTCTCCGGCAATGAAAACGGCATTTTTCTGGAAACGGCTCATCCGGCCAAATTCAGGGAAACAGTAGAAAATATCATCGGGCAACCGGTGGAAATTCCCGAAAAATTGCAGGAATTTATGAAAGGAACAAAGCAAAGTACAGCCATGCCACCGATTTTGAGGATTTTAAAAGGTTTTTGATGGGATTATAAAAAATGAAGAGAGTGCATTACACCAGTAACGCACTCCTCTTTTTTGGTCATTTCTGTATATTCCCTATATTGTAATCAAGATTAGCAATACTTTTTCTAAATGCCTGCAGAATTTTCCTCTGCAAGCATTTTTTTTTCAATTAGTTATCCTGAAAATTTATTTTTCGGGCATTAACTCTATCATCAGAAAATCTTTGGGAATGCGCTCGCCCGCTTTTACATTTATCTTTTTTATTTTAGCTGTAAAGGGCATATCAATGCGGTTTTGCATTTTCATGGATTCGAGTATCAGCAGGGGATCGCCCTCCTTAACAACCCTTCCCTCTTTGACAAAGACTTCGATAATAGTACCCGGAATATACGATTGAATTTCGTACGGACTTGGATTGACCCAAAATTTCCGGTTTTTATACTTATTGGTCAGTAGTGTCTTATATTTTCGGGCAGTAATGGCAAAATCAACAAATTCGGGTTCTTTTTTTTCTTCTGCTATCATAGCTTTTTCCTGTTTAATAATTTTTTCTTCGGTTTTTTCAGGCACAGGATTAACACTGACATTGGCTGTTTTTTTGGCACTGCCGACAACCGGTTTTTTTGCTTCTTCCTTCTTAAGTTTCAGCGCTTTCTTTTCATCAGCAGCTTTCTTGGCTGCTTCAGCTTTTCGCGCTGCCTGAATGCGTTTGGCTCGTTCTATTGTTTGTTTCCTGATAGCTTTTTCATCAGCAGCAGGTCGGGCTTTACCTGATTTTCCGGCGTTATTATCTGTTTCAGTCATACTTTTCTCTTTATTAAAAAATAAATTTAACTTACTCGAATCAGCACCTTTACATCACAACGAATCGTAACCTCTCCCTTAAAATGGAGGTATTCCGTGTTTTTTGAACGGACGGTGCTCTTCCTTTCTTTTAGATACTTCCAGCGAGTGAACTAGCATATCGCGGGTTTCGGCAGGTTCGATTACAGCATCGATATATCCTTTTGATGCAGCCACAAACGGATTGGCAAATTTGTCAACATATTCCTTTACCTTCTGCTGACGCATGGCGTCTTCGTCTTCGGCCTCCATGATTTCCTTTCGGAAAATAATATTGGCAGCACCCTCGGGTCCCATTACGGCTATCTCGGCACTTGGCCATGCATACACAAAGTCGGCACCCAGGTGACGTGAATTCATAGCAATGTAACCCCCTCCATACGCTTTTCGCAGGATGATGGTTATTGTCGGTACAGTGGCTTCAGAATAAGCATAAAGCATTTTTGCACCGTGACGGATAACTCCTGCGTGTTCCTGGTCTACACCCGGTAAATAACCCGGCATATCTTCCAGCGTTATGATAGGGATATTGAAAGAATCACAGAAGCGAATAAAGCGGGCAGCTTTATCCGAAGCATCGCAATCGAGCACTCCGGCCAGATACATGGGCTGATTGGCCACAAACCCCACGGTTTCACCATTCATGCGTCCAAAACCAATAACTATATTAGCAGCCCAAAGTTCCTGCACTTCAAAGAATTTTGATTCGTCGGCAAGAGCCAGGATGACATCACGTACATCGTAGGGTTGCTTCGGATCTGCAGGTATAATATTTTCAATTTTCTTTCTGAATTTGGGTTCTTTAGGTGGCACGCTTTTGGCTTTATCTTCATTATTATGAGGAATAAGCGATATCAATGTTTTGATTTGTTTGAAACATTCCATTTCACTTGTTGCGTAGAAATGCGCATTTCCGGTTATTTCAGCATGTACACGGGCGCCACCGAGATCTTCCTGCGAGATTTTCTCACCAAGCACCGTTTCTATCACATTGGGGCCGGTGATAAACATTTTGGAGATATTTTCGACTACGAAAACAAAATCGGTCAGTGCGGGAGAGTAAACAGCACCACCGGCGCAAGGACCAAGGATAACCGATAACTGTGGAATAACTCCCGAAGCCATGGTATTGCGGAAAAATATTTCACCATATCCGGCCAGTGCTCCGATACCTTCCTGAATACGTGCACCTCCCGAGTCATTGATACCGATGCAGGGAATTTTCATTTTCAGCGCATGATCCATTATTTTAGTGATTTTGCGGGCGTGCTTCAATCCAAGTGAACCACCCATCACAGTAAAGTCTTGTGCATAAATACAGACAGGAGCCCCGTTAATTGTTCCGGTTCCCGTGATTACACCTTCGGCGGGTAATTCTTTGTTAGCCATTCCAAAGTTTTTTTCTTCATGTTCCACGAACATATCGTATTCATGAAATGAACCTTCGTCGAGTACAGCTAATATTCGCACACGGGCCGGCATTTTACCCATAGCTATCTGTTTTTCAAGGGCTTTGTCGCCACCGCCTTTTTCAACAATAGCTTTTTTCTGTCGTAGAGCGATAATGTTTTTCTTTAAAGACATACTTTTTAATTTAAATAAAACAATTTATTATCGGACGCAAAGGTAACACTAAAATCGCTAAACAGCATCATTTTTAACTTTCTGTTTGGACGTTAGTAGCGTATCATGCTTTTTATCAGCGACTTAATCACCTGGTTACGTGCAGCTACGAATCCCGCACTGTAGTTAAAGTAATCCAGGTTTTCGAGACTAAGCAGGAGTTCATCTGTAAAACCGGGTTCTACAAGGCAAATCTTATGCAAAATCTTCATGGAGAGTACCTGCACACCCACCGGTTTTTTGGGGGATATCATCTGCTCGAAACAGTTATTAATAAACTCAACAGATAATGGTTTTCGAAAGGGTAGGTTAAATAAAACAGAAAGACAGAGGCGCTGTAAGCTATCCTCTTTGTTGGTCAGGGTAAAATCTATCAATTGACGATAGTCTTCGTCGGTAAACATCGAAGGATCCACTTCGCTTACTTTCTCACAAATCCACGCAGCTTGCCAGGCAATTTTATAAGGACCTTGAAATATCAGTTGAAAAAATTCAGCAAATTGCTCCTTATTCTGTATCAACGCATCGCACACCAGGTGAACTTCTTTTATAGTCAACCGATTAGCTAAAACCTCTCTGAAATTCATGGTTGAAAATAAGTTATGTGATGGGAATTACTGAAAAACTATCTCTTTTACAACCGGAAAACCGACATAATTGTTCAGTGAATTTCGAATTTCTTCGCGGGTGAGGAAAAGTTCCTGCCTCAGCACTGCTGAAGTGAGGGTGACATACAACCGTTTTTTACTGAAATACAAATTGGAGGTGTAGTTCATCACATTCTCTCCCAGCACAACCGACCACGATTTGAGCACCCTGGTTTCGTAGAGTTTCTCATCGAGGTGATTTTGCTTCAACACCTGTCCCAGAATATCGCTCAGTTTTTCGGTATTTCGTCTGCGCATGGGCTATCTTAATTTTAACTTCATTCCCACTTCAGCACCCGATGAATAGGACATTTTGTTTAGTTCGTAAAGTTCATCAAGCTTAATGGCATATTTCTGCGAAATCCGGTACATGTTTTCGCCCTCTTTAACTACGTGCTGCAGGTATCCGCGTGCCGCTTTTTTCTTTTTTTCCTTGATATAAATAATGGTTCCGGGCTCCAACTCCTGAGTTTGGGCAAGGTCATTGTATTGAAGCAGTTTATTCAGCGACAGGTTGAATTCCTGTGCAATACCGGCGTAGGTGTCACCCGGAAGTGAAAAGATGCATTTCACTTTGTTATTCCGGAATAGTTCGTGTTGGTATAATGTTGTTGATGAATTAGTTACAATTGGCGTATGTCTCTTCTTAGGATAATCAGTTTTTGAAGCGAGATATTCCGATTTATCCTCCAGATCAAACCGGTGCAATTCGTAATCATCTATTATTTTAATGAGTTTCACCGGGTATGCGGGATCTGTGGCATAACCGGCTTTCTTCAGTCCGTAAGCCCACCCTTTGTAATCGGTTGGATTTAAGTCAAACAAAAAAGAATAATGATTCCGTTTGGTTAAAAACAGGGAATGATCCTCGTACGAATCTCTCACCTCATTATACTTCCTGAAACACTCCGGATCGGCGTGATCATCGCGATGATAGACCTTCTCCCCCTCCCAGGTGTTGTGACATTTGATGCCAAAGTGATTGTTGGACGAGAGTGAAAGTTCACTTCTTCCAGCTCCAGATTCCAATAAACCCTGAGCCAGGGTGATGCTGGCAGGAATTCGGTATCGTTTTTGTTGCTCTACTGCCAGGCTGGAATACTTCTCAATATAAGTCAGGTACGAAGCCGAACGGTTTTGTGCAAATGTGGCCGGAAGGGTGAGAATCAGTGCAATGACTATGATCAGGGGTTTATTCATTATATAGTTGTGAATAATAGATTCGGTTTGCGATAATAATTTCCACAAATATAAAACTTATTGACGTAAAAAGCGGTTTTGGTTAAATTATTTTATATATTTGTACCATTACACCAATTTTTGACATATGGAACAAATTACATACGAAACCAGGATAAAAGTATATCAACCAACTGAAATTCCTGCAGAATTCCTTCCTCTGATTGATGAGGCAAAATTACAGACCCAAAAATCATACGCGCTTTATTCCGGATTTAAGGTTGGTGCTGCTATTTTGCTGGCAAACGGCATCGTTGTGGGCGGTAATAATCAGGAAAATTCGGCATATCCATCTGGCTTGTGTGCCGAACGCACTGCCATGTTTTATGCCAACTCCCAATATCCTGACACAGCGGTACTGACGCTGGCGATAGCTGCATTTACCAACGGCGAATTCACATCAGAACCCATTGCTCCCTGCGGGGCATGCCGTCAGGTACTGCTGGAAACCGAAAACCGATATGATAAACCGATAAAAATAATTCTTTACGGTACTGATAAAATTTATGTACTTGAAAATGTAAAACAGCTGCTTCCCGTAAGTTTTGGCAAGGACAGCCTGAATAGATAGGATTTTCGTTTTTTTTGTTGGACAAATATATAGTATTACAAGAGTCGGAATACACTAATTTTTGAGATTGCAACTTTTTCGTCGATTAGTAATTCTGACCACTAAATCTTTTAAGGGATGAAAAAGGAAATATTTTCGATTGAGTACCCTCTGAATAATGCTTCAGAAATTGTTCTGTGGCGCATGATAGGTACTCCGCTGGGATTGGCCGAGTGGTTTTCGGATGGTGTGACTGTAGAGGGTAACGAATATACCTTTACCTGGAAAGGGCATGAGCAAATTGCTTTTCTCAAACAGATTAAGGAAGGAAAATTAATTTCATTCCAATGGGAAGAGGATAAAAATACCGATGCATATTTTCAATTTGAAATTGTCACGCTAGATTTAAGCAATCATGTAGGCCTTGTGATTACCGATTTCACAACTGCAGATGACAAAGAAGATGCTATCCTTCTGTGGAACAGTCAGGTAGAAACCCTTTGCAGGATTGGCGGCATGTAATCGCTTCGGGTTACTGTATTTCGCCACTACCAATGCAGATATGTGCATCCCGGTCGTACACCACTCCAAACTGGCCAGCGGCGATTCCCTGAAGTTTCTCTGAAGATACTATGCGGTAACCGGATGAAGTTTTGTGTATTTTCCCTTGGGTAAACTCCGGTGTGTGTCTTATTTTGAAGCAGATATCTGCGCTTTCCGCTGTATTCATCCATGGATTTTCGGTAATAAAATGAAAATCTTTCATTTCAAACTCGTACCCGTACTGTGTTTCCACATCGTACCCTTTTGATGCCCATACAATATTCGCTTCCACATCTTTTTTGATCACATACCACGGTCCACCCGAAAGTCCGAGTCCCTTGCGCTGCCCCACGGTGTGAAACCAGTATCCGTGATGGTGACCCAGAATTTTGCCGGTTTCCAACTCAACAATTGGTCCGGTTTTTACCCCCAGGTAGCGGCGTATAAATTCATTGTAATTCACTTTACCGAGAAAACAGATACCCTGGCTGTCCTGCCTTTTGGCTGATGGAAGCTGAGCTTTGAGTGCAATATCGCGAACCTCGCTTTTCATCAGGTTGCCAACCGGGAACATAAGTTTGGAAACCTGCAGGTAGTTAATCTGAGCCAAAAAATCAGTCTGATCCTTGACCGGATCTTTGGCAGTTCCCAGGTATATTTTACCGTTCTGTTCTATAGTGGTTGCATAGTGTCCGGTGGCTGTTTTGTCAAAATTGTATCCTACACGCTGTTCAAACACTCCGAATTTAATCAGTTTATTGCACATCACATCCGGATTGGGTGTCAATCCCTGTTTTGCCTTGTCGATGGTATAAGCCACCACCGAGTCCCAGTAATCCTGATGCAGGTCAACCACTTCGAGCCTGCAACCGTATTTTCGGGCTATCAGACTTGCCATCTCTATATCTTCTTCGGAACTGCAGTGAAGCAATTCATCATCGTCCATCCCAATTTTTATGTAGAACAAGGTAGGAGTAATTCCGCTTTCCTTCAATAGATGTACTACTACCGAACTGTCAACGCCACCTGAAATTAAAGTCGCTATATTCATTTTTCTCTGTCTTCTTAAATAAAATAATCAGCCAAATCAATCAGACCGGCCTTTACCGCATATTTTGTTGCTTCGTGCACATTGTTCACCCCTATTTTTCGGAATATATTCTTTCGGTGACTAACCACGGTATGCACACTCACGTGCCGGTTTTCCGAAATCTCGCGGGTCGTTCTTCCCGAAGCCACATCTTTGAGTATTTCTTTTTCGGTTGCCGTTAGTTTTGCCTCAGTACCCTCCGATTGATGTTTATAGGCACTTTCAAGCAGGGATTTTGAAACAATATTGCTAAAATAGCGACGACCTTTCTGAATTTCGTGCAACGCCATAAGCAGTTCGTGTCTGCTGCTGTCTTTATAAAGTATACTGATATTCGATGAATTAATATATATCTGTTTTACAAATTCATCGCTCAGTTCGTTGGAGAAAAGCAGCCAGCCCGCTTTCCCGAATCCGGCATTCAATACCAGCAATTCTTCTGCACTTTGAATATCGAACAGGGTATAATCAAGCACTACAAGCGATTCGGGGTGACTTTCAAGACATGCTATCAATTCCTTTTTGTTGTCAGCTTCGCTGAAACGATATGAACCGGCAGCAGAGAAGATATGAATTAAACCTGCCCGGCTAATATCCTGATTATCTGAAAGTATAATCTGTTGCACTTTATTTGCTTTTGTAATACAAGGCACAAAGTTAGTTATTTTTTCTTACAAAAAAAGACGACCCATTGAGCCGTCCTTTTATATCTGTACTATTTTCAGGAATTAATATTCCCACAAATCCTCTTCGAAATTGATCAGTTCGGTATCAATACGCTTTTGTTCGGCCCTGAGCGCGTCTTCGTCCACAGCATATTCCAGCAGCATACGACCATACGTGCTGCTTTCGCCGAGCAGATAACTCGAATACATTTTCTGGTTAAAGAAATCATCAAATGTCATTCTTTCGGTATCATTTCCCTTGGGTACCACAAACTGACGGATAAGATAAGGCCGTAGTTCATCAAAGGCAAACCAGCAAATAACTGAGTTGCGGAAATAAGCCATCGATTCCTTGCTGTCCATGTTGTCAGGGTGCAATGCATAGAGCGGAGCTATTGCCATAATTTTAGAATACATCCGGGAAGTGTGCTTGTCGAAAAATATCTTTTCCTGAATGAGGAATTTGAGTTGGTTGCGAATATAGCGGGCGTACTGATCCACTCCCACCGACCGTTGTTCGGTGATAGTGTCTACTTGTAACAGATTGTTTTCAGTAGATTCATCGTAAGCAAATACGCGTGACAGTTCGTACCCGGTGAGCACATCCTTCCAGCTTGGTTTGATGTCACGCGGGTCACGTTTGTACACATTAATTCCGTTGGCAACGGCATCCAGCATTACCCTGAAAAGGCTGCGGTACTGGTCATTAGGGCGCGTGGGAAAATAAAGCTGAAAATTTTGCTTATCACGCATATCAATGACACGATATACAGTGCGTGACCAGGCAATATCGTCCCAACGATGATTGACAACGGCAATTGTATCAGCCATTGCATCCATTTCGGCAGTTTGCAGTTTTTCTACCCCAATTTCGTCAAAAAACT
>CALMZF010000231.1 GCA_937870645.1 uncultured Paludibacter sp.
CAAAATTCGGTTGAAAATGATCTAACGCTCTGACTCCGATCCAATAAGTAAGCAGATTGGCCACAAGAAACGATAAAGCGACACTCAGTCCTTTGAGAAATCCGATAGTTACCCGGTTATCATCGGCATAAAAATAGCCAGAAAAGGAACTGAATAAAAAGCAAATAAAAATTAACGGTAAAGTATAGTGTAGAAAAACACTTCCCGGAGTGCTTTTCTCAACTGCTATCTCGTCCCAGGTAGCCGGTGTATCGGCTATCAGCTTCCATGAGCGGGTAAACAGCTGTATTATCAGGTCTGTTGTCTTCATCTTTGAAAGTGCAAAATTACATATATTTTCCCGATTTGTGAGCTATTTTTTATTTATCAACGAATAATTCATTTCCACATTCGTATTTTCTCAACAAAATCAAATTTTCACCAAAAATTAGTTATATTTGCTGTTCGAATAAAAAAAGCTATCAATTACAATCAAGGGATGAATGACAAACGAAATAAGACTACACATCAGCGGAATGGTCTATAATCAGGCACTCGGGGGAACTTATTCATTGGTTTTAACCGAAGATTCGGGACAAAAACGACGTTTCTCGGTACTTATTGGTGAATCGGAAGCACAATCCATAGCACTCAAGCTGAATAATGCCAAATCGCCCCGCCCGCTATCACACGATCTGATGAACTCTATCATTAACATGCTGGAAGCTAAACTTCTGAAGGTGGTGATTTACGACATGGTTAATGATATTTTTTATTCGGAACTCTATCTTTTGCATGCCGGAAAATCCATAGTGGTAGATGCCCGCACCTCCGACGCCGTAGCACTTGCCGTACGCAGCAATGCCCCCATTTATATCAATTCCGACATCCTGGATATTGTCGGCACGGTGATTGAACCGGAAGCAGATATGGATGATAAGTCAGAAATGCCCGCATCTGTGAGCCTCGACAACCTCACCAACGACATACTCACCCGACTGCCCGAAGCCAAACTGCAGGAATTGCTGGATCAGGCAATAAAGGAAGAGCGGTACGAAATGGCAGCCATGATTCGCGATGAAATGGAGTACCGAAAACATCATTAACACGTTAGAAATAATAAAATAATACACTTAAAAACACAAACGCATGAATTTGAAATTTCGATTGACAATAATGAATTTTCTCCAGTTCTTCGTGTGGGGAGCCTGGATGATGACCCTTGGGCATTATGGATTTGTAGAAAAACAATGGAACGGAGCCGAATTTGGCCTGGTGTTCTCTACCATGGGTTTTGCTTCGCTGGTAATGCCTACCCTTTTTGGAATTATCGCCGACAAATGGAAAGCCAACTATGTATATGCCATACTGCATTTGCTGTTTGGCACAACCATGTGTTTTCTTCCGCTGATTGACGCACCGGTGCCATTTTTCTGGTTACTGCTGGTGGCCATGTGTTTCTACATGCCTACCATCGGGCTGAACAATTCCATTGGTTTCAGTGTGTTGAAAAAGGAAGGTAAAGACCCCACCACCTATTTCCCACCCATCCGCGTATGGGGAACTGTCGGATTTATAGCCGCCATGTGGATTACCAATGTGTTTACCAAAGAATGGGGCTTCGGACAAAGCATAAAAGTTTCGTTCATCATTTCGGCAATTTTCGCATTCGTGCTGTCGCTGTTTTCATTTATTTTTCTACCTGTAATCAAAACAAAAGATGAAAATCAGACCGCAAGCAAAAAAACATTTGCCCAAAAACTGGGTCTTGAGGCATTTATCCTGTTCAAACAAAAGAAAATGGCGCTTTTCTTTATTTTCAGTTTATTACTGGGAGCTGCCCTCCAGTTGACCAATGCTTACGGCGACAGTTTTTTGCAGGATGCCACCGTGTTTCCCAAAGGCGAACTGATCAATAATTTCTCCACCATTATACTTTCCATATCCCAAATTTCGGAAACCCTGTTTATTCTTGCCATACCTTTCTTTATGAAAAAATTCGGTATCAAGAAGGTGATGCTTTTTAGCATGATTGCCTGGGTGTTGCGTTTTGGCCTGTTTGGGATAGCACAAAATACCATACCCGGATTTATTTTAATCATCTCTTCGTGCATCATTTATGGCATGGCATTCGACTTTTTCAACATTTCGGGTGCTTTATTTGTCGAAAAAAATACAGATGCAAAAATTCAATCATCGGCGCAGGGACTTTTTATGCTGATGACAAATGGAGTTGGTGCCGTAATCGGGAATATAGTTGCCGGACTGGTGATTGCCAAATGGTTTGAACACCCGGCGGTCATTGAGGGTAAAGAGATGTTGGTAAAAGACTGGCCGGGTATCTGGCTTACTTTTGCCGCTTATGCATTGGTTGTTGCTATTCTTTTTGTTATTCTATTCAAATACAAGCACAATCCCGAAGATATTGGTAAAATCAGCCATTGATTTTTAGCATATAAATTAAAACAGCCTTCAGTCAAATGACTAAAGGCTGCTTTTTTTTAACTGTTATTCTTAAAATGGAACTTCGTTGTTATTGTTGCTTCCTCCAATGGGAGCCGGTTTAAGATAATCGGGATTGCTTCTCATTTCCGGTTGAGCGTAAAAATCAGGGGCAGCTTCATCGCCATTCAGTTTGGATTTGAAGGTGGCATAGCCCTGAGAAGCAAAGGGGTCGATATCGACAGTCAGATTGAGGAATTTGGCATACACATTTTTGAATTTCAGGCGCACATCGCCCACTGCCCCGTTTCGGTGTTTGGCTATGATAATTTCGGCAATTCCTTCGGTTGAATTTCCGTCCTTATCGGTCTTCATGCCGTAATATTCCGGACGGTGAATAAAGCAAACCATATCGGCATCCTGCTCAATGGCACCGGACTCACGCAGGTCCGACAACTGAGGTCGTTTACCGTCCGATTTATCTGTGGTGGCACGACTTTCCAACCCGCGGTTGAGCTGCGACAGTGCAATGATGGGCATATCCAGCTCTTTGGCAAGTCCCTTGAGCGAGCGTGAAATGATACTCACCTCCTGCTCGCGACTCCCAAAGGACATTCCGCTGGCATTCATCAACTGCAGGTAGTCAATAATGATGCACTGCACGTTATGTTCCTTGACCAGTCGGCGGGCTTTACTCCGAAGTTCAAAAATGGACAAACTGGGCGTGTCGTCCACATAAATAGGGGCATCGTAAAGCGAAGTTACATCCCTGTCAAATTTTGTCCATTCATCCTTGGTAAGTTCACCATTTTTGATTTTTTCACCTTCCAGGCTGCACACATTCATGAGCAAACGATTGACAAGCTGCACGTTGGACATTTCAAGCGAAAACAACGCCACAGGCATATTGAAATCCACCGCCATATTTTTGGTCATCGAAAGCACAAATGCCGTTTTACCCATGGCCGGACGGGCAGCGATAATGATAAGGTCGGATTTTTGCCAGCCCGAAGTGATTTTGTCCAGTTCGGTAAAGCCTGAAGGTATTCCGCTCGCTCCATCACGGTTGGCAGCTTCCTTCATACGTTTGCGGGCTTCCTCTATGACCGGATTGATCTGCACCACATCCTTTTTGAGGTTTTGCTGGGTGATTTCAAAAAGTTTGGCTTCCGTTTCCTGCATCAGATCATCCACATCCATTTTTTCGTCAAAGGCTTTGGTCTGTACATCGCTGGCCATACGGATCAGTTCACGGGCGAGGTACTTCTGAACAATAATCTGAGAGTGATAAATGAGGTGTGCAGCCGATGAAACCCTTGAAGTAAGCAGTGTGATGTAATACGGACCTCCCACTTCATCCAGCGTTCCTTTCTTACGGAGCATTTCGGTAACCGTATGCATATCAATGGGATTTTGATGCAGGGCCAGGTCAACCACAGCTTCGTAGATTTTCTGATGTGCCGTTTTGTAGAAAAAATCCGGTTTCAGTATATCGGCTATGGAGGCGTAAGCATCCTTTTCGAGCATGATTGCTCCCAGCACATCTTCTTCGAGTTCGGGGGCCTGCGGCGGTAATTTTCCGAACTCATTAGGAGCAACCGGTGCAGGGGAAACCGGCTTTTTATTGTAATTTCTTTTTTCTGCCATGAATTGTATTTTGGAACTTCAAAAGTACGAAAGAATATTCGCTGCAGCAAATAAACCTTTCAACAAGAAATCAACAATCGTGCAGTTATCGCTCCGATAAACAGTTTCGGTTTCTTTTATTACTCCCAATGAGAATTCCTGCCAAAATTGTATCTTTGGACTTTAAAACCCATAAATTTCAAAATCATGATAGTTTATCCCAATGCAAAAATAAATATCGGTCTGAATGTGGTCGAAAAGCGTCCGGACGGTTATCACAACATCGAAACCATTTTTTATCCCATCGGGTTGCAGGATGTGCTGAGTGTAGAAGCTTCCGAAACGTGCAGCGATTACAGCTTTGCGGCTTCGGGCATTCCCGTGGGAGGCGATGCTGAGGATAACCTGATAGTGAAAGCCTATCATCTGTTACGATCCGGCTATCAGTTTCCGGCAGTGGATATCAGTCTGTTGAAACAAATTCCCTTCGGTGCGGGGCTGGGTGGCGGTTCGGCCGATGCTGCCTTTATGCTCAAAGCATTGAACCAGGAATTTCAGCTGAAAATCACTCCGAAAAAGCTGGAGCAATTAGCCGCTAAACTGGGTGCCGACTGTCCGTTCTTTATCCGCAACAAACCTGTGTATGCCACCGGAACCGGCAATATTTTCACCCCTGTAAATCTCTCGCTGAAAGGTTATTGGTTGTTGCTGGTTAAGCCCGACATTCACGTATCGACGGCAGAAGCATATTCAGCCCTCACTCCCACTCCATCAGAAGTACCGCTCACCGAACTAATCCAAAAACCGATTGTCGAATGGAAAGAGTTTATTAAAAATGATTTTGAGAAAACGGTGTTCGAAAAACAGCCGGAAATTGAAGCTATAAAAAAAGAAATGTACCGGTTGGGAGCTTTGTATGCTTCCATGTCGGGTTCAGGCTCTTCGGTGTATGGCATATTCGGTGAAATGCCCCTGTATGAGGGTCGTTTTGAGGATTGTTTTGTGGTTTGTGGTGAACTTTAAAAGAAGAAAAAAGAACCAATAAAAGTAACCATATTTGGAAACTTTATATATCTTTGCACAATAGAAAAACAAATCAAATCAATGAGATATTTCGAAACAAGATTTTTAGATGAAGTTGATGTGTTTTTGGCTAAACTTGACCCTAAGACTGTTAGAAAAATCATTTATAACATTGATCTTGCAGAACAAACAAATGACCCAAAACTTTTTAAGAAACTTCAGTACGACATTTGGGAATTCAGGACAATATATGCTGGAATTCAAATAAGACTTCTTGCATTTTGGGACAAAACAGACAACAAAGAAACATTGGTAATTGCAACACATGGTTTCGTAAAGAAAGTGGACAACGTGCCAGGTAACGAAATTAAACGAGCAGTACGAATTAAAAACAAGTATTTCAACAACAAATTAGCAAAGAAATAACCATGGCAGCCAAAGAAATAAAGACGAAAAGTCTTTCGGATATGAAAGATAAATATATCGGAAAACCCGGAACGCAAGAAAGAGATGAATACGAATATGAACTAAGAATGGACGTTTTAGGTAAAATGATTAAAACTGCACGACAAGAACGCCATATGACACAAGAGGAATTAGGAAAATTAATTGGCGTACAAAAAGCTCAAATATCAAAACTTGAAAACAGTGCTAACAGCGCAACTATTGACACAATAATCAAAGTTTTCAAAGCCCTTAAGGCTGAAATAAATTTCAAAGTTAAACTTGAAAATAAATTTGTTGAGCTCGCTTGACGAATAAGCTTACCCCCATTACACTCTAAGCCTTACCGAATATTTAGTATATTGAAATTCGGGATTGATTACCGTACTTTTTTTATCACAAAAAAATGCCGGGATTATTCCGGAAAGATATATGTGCGCATAACAGTACGAAGTAAAGAGAAAAAACGGCATTTGATATAGATTTCCGAGACTCTTTCCCGGGAATTATAAACTTTTTATCATATCATGCGTTGATTGAAGTAAACAACAACAAAAAACAGATTTATGATTAACAAAGACAATGCGTGTTGCAGCACCAAAAGCTGCTGTTTTTCGCTACAAGATTACGGATTACTATTATTTCGCCTTATTCTGGGTGTATTTATGCTCACACACGGCTGGGCAAAACTTTCTAATTTCAGTGAAATGAGTCAGGGATTTCCGGGTATGCTGGGCATGAGCTCATCACTTAGTTTGTCACTGATTATTTTTGCAGAATTTTTCTGTTCCATTGCTCTTATTTTAGGGTTACTTACCCGCCTGGCTGTTATTCCGCTGATTATCGGGCTGGGTGTTGCTGCTTTTGTGGCTCATGCCGGAGCTCCGTTCGGCGGACGGGAACTTCCGCTGCTCTATTTTGCCATGTACGTGGTATTATTGCTTACCGGACCCGGTAAAATTGCATTGGACACGTTGATTTACAATAAGTTTTGTCCGCATGGAAAGAAAAATACCGAAGGTTAAAAAGGAAAAGAAGTTATAACCGAACAGAGAAGAATACGATGCAAATTGTATTCTTTTTTGTTTTAAAATAGCTTGTGTATTTAACAAAAAAGTAGTAATTTAGTGCAAATTTTCAGGGCCGAAACGACGGCTTCTTTTTTTTCTTTTAATTACACATTAATCAACAAATAACATCCTGAATTTCAGCGTATTTAATTATTATATTTTATTTGTGTTGATGAAATTTACAACCGTATTAATTAATAAAATCAGATGACAGATCAAGAAGACAGAATTATTAAAGTGAACATTGATGACGAGATGAAATCTTCATATATCGACTACTCCATGTCGGTAATTGTATCACGCGCTTTACCCGATGTTCGCGACGGATTGAAACCCGTACACCGCCGTGTTTTGTTCGGTATGAACGAACTTGGCAACAACTCAGACAAACCCTATAAAAAATCAGCCAGAATTGTGGGTGAAGTAATGGGTAAGTTTCACCCGCACGGTGACTCATCCATTTACGGCACACTTGTACGTCTGGCACAACCCTGGGCAATACGTTACACCCTCGTCGACGGTCAGGGTAACTTCGGATCGGTGGATGGTGACGGCGCAGCTGCCATGCGATACACCGAAGCGAGGTTGCAGAAAATAGCAGAAGAAATGCTGGCTGATATCGACAAAGAAACTGTTGATTTTCAGTCCAACTTCGATAATACGCTCAAAGAACCAACCGTTCTCCCCTCCCGTATCCCCAACCTCATTGTGAACGGATCGTCGGGCATTGCCGTGGGTATGGCTACCAATATGGCCACACACAATCTTTCAGAAACAATTGATGCCTGTATCGCCTATATTGAAAATAATGAAATCGAGATTTCGGAGCTGATGAAATACATCAAAGCACCCGATTTCCCCACCGGTGGTATTATTTACGGTTATTCGGGAGTGAAAGATGCTTTTGAAACCGGACGGGGCAGAATTGTTATCCGCTCAAAAGCCGAAATTGAAGTCGGCGCCAACGGACACGATAAAATTATAGTAAATGAAATTCCTTATAATGTCAACAAATCGGAACTGATTAAGGCTATTGCCAATTTGGTGACCGAAAAGAAAATTGAAGGCATTTCGAACATCAACGATGAGACTAATCGTGAAGGAATGCGTATTGTTATTGACGTCAAGCGGGATGCGAATGCCAGTGTAATACTGAATAAGTTATTCAAAATGACTGCCCTACAGTCATCATTCAGTGTAAACAATATCGCGCTGGTAAATGGCCGTCCGCGCATGCTCAACATCAAGCAGCTCATCAAATACTTTATTGACCACCGACACGAAGTGGTTACCCGCCGCACCCAATATGAACTTGGCGAAGCTGAAAAACGGGCACACCTGCTGCTTGGATTTATGATTATTCTGGATAATCTGGATGAAGCTATCCAGATAATCCGCAGCTCACGAACTCCCGACGAAGCCCGTGCGGCATTGATGGAACGTTTTGAACTTAGCGAAATCCAGTCGCGTGCTGTGGTTGAAATGCGTCTGCGTCAGCTCACCGGTATGGAACAGGATAAATTGAGAGCCGAATACGAAGATTTGCTGAAACTGATTGACCACCTGAAAGAAATCCTGGCCAACATAGAGTTGCGTATGCAAATCATCAAAACTGAATTGGAAGAGATAAAATCCAAATACGGAGACAAACGCCGGAGTGAAATTGTTTATTCATCGGAAGAATTCAATCCCGAAGATTTCTATGCAGACGATGAAATGATCATCACCACATCCAACCTGGGTTATATCAAGCGTACCGCATTGAGCGAATTCAGAGCCCAGGGTCGTGGCGGTGTAGGTTCAAAGGGCAGCGACTCGCGCGAGGAAGATTTCATCGTCAACATCTATCCCGCTTCCATGCACAATACCATGTTGTTTTTCACCAAAAAAGGAAAATGTTACTGGCTGAAAGTGTATGAAATTCCCGAAGGAACGAAAAATTCAAAAGGAAGAGCCATTCAAAATCTGCTCAACATTGATGCAGACGATGCAGTAAATGCCTTCATTCGGGTAAAAGGACTTGATGATGCTGAATATATAAATTCACACTATATTATTTTTGGCACGAAAAATGGTATTGTTAAGAAAACATTACTGGAAGAGTATTCCCGGCCTCGACAAAATGGGGTGAAAGCTATTACCATCCGTGAGGATGACGATGTGATAGAAGTACGCCTGACAGATGGAAACAACGAAATAATCCTGGCCAACCGTAATGGGCGCGCTATCCGCTTCAACGAATCGAAAGTGAGAACAATGGGTCGCACTGCTACCGGAGTAAAAGGTATGACACTGGACAATGACGGCATGGATGAAGTAATTGGCATGATTTGTGTTCATGCTGATGAACCGGAGAATATTCTGGTGGTATCGGAACAGGGATACGGTAAACGATCGCTGCTCGAAGACTACAGAGTAACCAACCGGGGCGGCAAGGGCGTGAAAACCATCAATGTGACCGAAAAAACCGGCAAACTGGTATCTATCAAGAGCGTAACAGACGAAAACGACCTGATGATAATCAACAAATCGGGGATAACAATTCGCATCAAGGTTGCCGATCTGCGCGTAATGGGACGAGCCACACAGGGGGTACGCATAATTAACCTTGAAAAACGTAATGATCAGATAGCATCCGTTTGCAAGGTTAATTCCGAAGAAGAAGAGGAAGAACTCCTCAACGAAAACGGGATAGTATCCGAAATCGCTGAAACCGATATGGATATCAATAATGAAGTGCAGAACGAAGAGAATAACGAATCAAATCAATAAATTAATAAACCAATATGCATCTTTGATTATTTCAAAAAGGCATGATTAAACTTAACAAAAAAACAATTTTACGAACATGAAAAAACTAATTCTATCATTATGTTTAATTTTGGGTTTTTCAGCCGCATTTGCACAGAAATCAAATGTAGCCAAAGCCGAAAACTACACGTTGCAGGAAAAACCTGATTTTGCTGCTGCCCGCGAAGCGATTAAAGCTGCCATGCAGGACGTAAAAACAAAATCAGATGCAAAAACCTACTTCACAGCAGGTATGATCGGATTCAAAGAAAATGAAGCATTCAACACAAAAATGATTTTGGATGCCAAATCTGTAGATCCGCTGGCAAAAGGTAAGGCAATCATGGAGGCTTATAAATACTTCCTGATAGCAGATAGTCTGGATAAACTTCCAAATGCAAAAGGTAAAATCAAGCCACGTTTTGGAAAAAAAATCAAGGATAATCTGAAAGAATTGTACAACGGACAGCACAATATCATCGCTTATGGGGCACAACTGTTCGACAACAAGAACTACAAGGAAGCGTATAATATATTTAACACCTATCTGAACATGCCCAAACTGCCGGTGATGAACAAAGAGCTGGCAATGGACAGCACCTATAAAATGATTAAGTATTATACAGCTATTGCAGCCACTAATAACGAAGATCATGTTAACGCCGTAAGTCTTTATACTGACCTGAAAAAAGATAATTACGAACCAAAAAATGTATATCAACTGCTTGCTGAAGAATACCGATTGACAAAGGATACTGATAACTATCTCAGCACGCTGAAAGAAGGTGTTCAGAAATTCCCGAAAGATCCATGGTTCCTGCAGAATATCATTAACCATTACATCTATTCCGATCAGATACCCGAAGCATCCAAATACCTGGATGAAGCAATCGCCCTGGCTCCCGATATTGCTCAGTATTATTATGTAAAGGGAAATGTGGAAGAACGGCTTGGAAACAATTTCAACGCCCGCAAGGCATTTGAAAAAGCACTGGAGCTTGATCCTAAACTGGCGGAAGCATATGGTGGCATTGGTCGTTTGATTTTCAACAATGCTGTACAGATACTTAACGATGCCAGCATGATTAAAGACAACAAACTCTATCAGAAAGAAAAAGATAAGGCAGATAATATTTTCAGAGAATCAATGCCTTACCTGAAAAAAGCTGTAGAACTTAATCCGAAAGATACCGACTTCAAACAGGCATTGAAACAACTTTATTTCCGTCTGCAAATGCAGGAGGAATATGATGCCATTTCAAAAGAACTTGGTAACTAATAGAATTTTTCAATCTATTATAAGAATAAAAGAGAGTGCTTTCGGGTACTCTCTTTTATTTTTGCTCATACTGATGCAAATTATCAAAGTATTTTCAATGCTTACATCAATGTCCGCTTATTCATTGATCAAATCACAATCTTTTAGAAATGCTTACTACTCAACCTGATGTTATTCTTTTTGGTCAAGGTCCGGCATTTAACTTTTAGGCAGGGCGGGATATTGTCTTTGTTTTGATTAATTTCCACCAGCACATACAAAGAACAGAACGAACGGAAATGCAACTTTATATATCATTTATCTATTTTTCAGGGATTCGCACTTATTAATTAAAAGGAAATAATAAGGTTGCTTCTGTTTCTCAAAAAATCAATTCTGCAAATTAGCACACATATGGACGATATGATCCTGCATTACACCATTCAAATTAAAAAAAATCAGGCTGGCTGGAAAATCCAGACAGCCTGATTTTGTTTGGTACATTTCTGCCAGTTTATTTGACAATGAAGTTTTTCATTTCCCAGGTTCCGGCTTTGGTTGCAGTAGATGTATATTTGAAAGCTACACGAATTTTCTTGTTGGCATAAGCACTCAGCGAAAGATCTCCACTATTGTAGAAATCCCAGGTAGAAGCATTCGTAAAGTTGGTTGGAATTTGTGTCCAGGTAGCAGTAGATGGCAATCCTGAAGTGTAATTAAGTGATACCCATACAGTAGCTTCGTTAGCTGGAACGCCTGCATACCTGACTACATGATCAAAGCACATAGCCGGTGAAGATTTGCCTGTAAGGTCAATCTGTGGTGAAATCAACCAGTCTTCGTTTTCTCTGTTTTGAGAACTTACAAACCCTGTTATATAAGCACATTTGTATGTTGAATTATACACCCAAACTTCTGCTCCTGTAACGTTTTGTGAAGTAAACAATCCTAATCCGGTTGCAAATGTTTCGTA
>CALMZF010000232.1 GCA_937870645.1 uncultured Paludibacter sp.
CAACATTTTAATGTAATAGTTCATAATTCTCTGTTTGTTTAACATTTTAAATTTGTTACCATGCCAAAAGGGATAAAAGTGGATGATCAATTAATCATCGAAAAATTCAAAAAAAAAGTAGCTAACCAATTGCCTTTTTCGCTTAAAATCAATAAGAATTACAGCCGCTTCTCCGATCTGATATTGCAAAAAACGGAGACAGAAGTGAGCGTAAGCACTCTGAAAAGGCTTTTTTTGTATGATAGTGATGTGACTCCTTCGCGCAATACGCTGGACCTGATATGTCAGACCATAGGCATAAAAGATTGGGATGCATTCCTGAATTCCTCAAAAGATTACACGGAATTCGAACACCTCGAAGTGATTAAAAGTCTGGAGTTAGAAGGTTATCGCAATAAAAGTGACTTTAAGAAAATCTACGAGAAATTCGATTATCCCGAATACAAATACTTCGTTACACTCTATTTGATTAAAAATGCCATTCAGAAAAGAGACATTGATATTCTGAAAGAAATTTTCATACTTCCCGTTTTTCATCGGCCCGACCCAGGAAACGTACATCAGATGTACTTTTTGGAATATTTTGGCATTCTATTTCGCAACGACGATATTATCTATGAACTTATCCCCTACTGGGCGAAAGATCCTGTAGGGCAGACTGCTTACTGCGAGTTTTTCGTAGATGTAGATAATCTGAAAGGATATTATGGCGCTGTGATGGAAGAATACCATAAATACAAACGCAATCCCGAAGGTCTGCTTTTTTATCACTGCATGATGTATGAACGCGATTTGCAAAATGGCATCATCGAGTCGAAGAACATACAGTTTCTGCTTAATTTTGACGAAAAAGCACCCGTTAAATCGATTCATAAAACCAGAAGACTGGCATTAATTATTACATACAATCGGTTGAAAGGCTATCCGGTGGACACCTACCTGGATCAAATCCCCGACCTGGTATCGCTGGATGATGAATACCTGCGTGTATTAAATGTTTATACGTTTTGCTTTCTGGTGTTTGATAAAAACGATTTCTACCCCCTGAAAGAAATGTTGTCGCACTTTGACCAACCAAATAAGAGGGATGACAATAATATCTTTACATTCAGACTGTTGAATATGATTAAGTTATACCAGTCATTTGTTCATTTCAGAGAATGGGAAACAGAAAAAGCGATTGATCTTTTTCAGTCCATAGATCAGATGTATTTTTCGCTTTACAGCATCGAACAGTACAAGAAACAATACAAACTGGTTGAAAAGATGATACAAGCTGAAAAGAAGAAAATTAACTTATAAGCAGTTGCCTGCAACAAATCGTCCCGGTTAAAGTCGGGGCGATTTAGAATCACTGTTGTCCGCTAAAATTCTAAATTCTTGAATATATTAGATTTCTCACTCCGTTCGAAATGACTGTCAGTATTTTATCTTTTGGGAGGGGGTTGTTTGGCAGCTTCGCTGCCAAACAACCCCCTCCCTCCATAAATCTCCATAAATCCCTGTCATCCTGAGCGCAGCGAAGGAACTAAATATTTCTACCAGACAATTGTGATTTCTAATATAAGTTGTTAAAATTATCCATTCTTATTTGTACAATTCGGGAATAAACCCTTGCTGCACTGTCAGGGCCATGATTTGTGCCGTTTCGCGTCGGGTAAGTCCCAGAATCTTTTCTCCCGTTTCGAAAAGAAAATCCATTTCACTGGGAAACATATTGCTGTCACAGAAAGCTACACTGGCCATATATTCGAGTAGTTGGGTTCGTTCGGCCGGATTCTGACTGATAATTTTTTTCACTGATTCCTTAAAAATTTTCTCAACATCCTCTTTGCACATTTCACTCAAAAATTCTTTGGGAAATACGGTATACATGCTCAGTGCCTCCAGAATTTGCTCGTACTCCTCTTCGTCCATTTCTTTGTCCACCTGGGCCATCAGTATTCCGGCCGATGCCACAAATAGTTTCCGCTGTGCATCCATGGGCGACGAACTGATGGTAATGAGAATATCTATCAGTTGTTCCATGTTTTTGGAAAGCTCTTCATCGTGTTTTAAGTCCTCTCCCTGTGAAATAGCTTTATACAGTTTCGACTCGCCGAAAAGTTCAATGGCCTTAATCCGGAGCGGATTTACCGGATGGCTCAGCAGGTTTCTGTTTTCACTGAAATAATTCAGAATTTTCTCATTATCCCTGATATACGCCTGATAATCAAACTTAATGCGGTCGGTACTCAGACCCGATGCCATTTTGAAAAAACCGGAAACACATTTTTCTACACTCGGGCTTGCTATGTAACCAAAACGGTCGGCAGTGAGTTCCGAAACCTTCTGCCAGAGTTCAATTTTATGTGCCAGAATAAGGGGAATGTTCTCCGCTTCGGGGAATACAAAATTAATCAGTTTCACCACACGGGCATAGCGGGTTATCAGATGACCGATTTCATGACCAATCACAAACCGCAGCTCTTCATCATCAAACATACTTATCAGTCCGGAGTTGATGTTGATTATTTCCGCCTCTCCTCTTTCGGTACGGGTGAGGGCAAATGCATTGAGTT
>CALMZF010000233.1 GCA_937870645.1 uncultured Paludibacter sp.
ATGAACTTCAGTATCGTTTAGTTGTTTAATTCCTACTCAGCCCCCTAAATCCCCCGAAGGGGAACTTTTTTATACTACAGAAATTGAGCACTTTACAAATTGTAATG
Organism: uncultured Paludibacter sp.; assembly: GCA_937870645.1. Classification (GTDB taxonomy): domain Bacteria; phylum Bacteroidota; class Bacteroidia; order Bacteroidales; family Paludibacteraceae; genus UPXZ01. The sequence continues at coordinate 108 of CALMZF010000233.1, forward strand.
GCAGCAAATCGAGTAAAATAAAATGAGTTGGTAGGAAGGGGGAAAAATATTATTCTGTTATTGAAAAAGCATCAAAGTTAAATATGTCATACATCCCATCAGCACCCAATAAAACCGGAGTTTATTACCTGACAGACATCAGTCTGCGTGAAATTGTTCCATTTATCGACTGGCGGTTTTATTTTCTTGCCTGGCGACTTTCGGGGCACTACGAAGGAATTGATACTGTACACGATTGCCCGTCGTGCCAAGCCGGCTGGCTTCGCGGGTTCGACGAAAAAGACCGGCCGAAAGCCAAAGAAGCGCTGAAACTTTACCGCGATACACAGGAAATGCTTCGGGATATTCTGGAAAATAAATTGTTGACATTAAATGCCGTTTACGCCATTTATCCCGCTCATGCAGAGGACGATAATATCGTAATTGAAACCGAAAGCGCAACGGTCAACATACCCGTTCTGCGTCAGCAACATCCATCATCCGATGGGTTTTGCTATTCCCTGGCCGATTTTTTATCTGAAGAAAACGATTACCTGGGCGCATTTGCCAATACTGTAACCGGCACCGAAGGGATGGCACAACGATTTGAGGCCGAAGATGACTTGTATAAGTCCATTCTGGTGAAAACACTCTCCGACCGCCTGGCAGAAGCTACCGCCGAATGGCTTCACTGGAAGGTGCGTAAAGAATTCTGGGGCTATGCTCCCGATGAAAATTTATCGGTAGAAGAAATGCTCAAAACCCAGTACAAAGGCATCAGACCCGCGGTGGGCTACCCTTCACTTCCCGATCAATCCATCATCTTCGAGCTGGACAAACTGCTGAATTACAACAAATCAGGCATTTCGCTCACCGAAAATGGAGCGATGTATCCCAATGCCTCTGTCAGTGGATTGTATTTTGCTCATCCGCTGTCCAGGTATTTTATGATTGGAAAAATTGATGAAAACCAACTGGCTGACTATGCCCGCAGAAAGGGAAAAACTACCGGCGAAATGCGAAAATGGCTGGCAGGGAATATATAATGCCCCAAAGGCCCCCTAAATCCTCCGAAGGAAAGGCCCCCTAAATCCCCCTCAAGGGGGACTTAAAGAAAAAAACAGTTGCTCCTCATACTTGTGATTTGAATAATGGCTGATGTTTGAAATCTAATAATCTAAAAAGTAATATGTTATAATTATGAAATACGGTTTTTTTGTTTTTATTTTAGCTTTTATGCTTACGATGATTGTTTACACCATTGTCAGAGGCAGCCAGGCGTTGGCTCCTTACGGTGCACTCAAAACCGTATATCTCGTGTCGATGATTACGCTTACTGCAACTTTGTTTGGAGGCTTATTTTTCGAAAGTCAGCTACCACACAGTGTTGGCAAGGTGTTAAGTTTTGTGGGTTATAGCTTTTTCATCGTGTTGGCATATCTGTTTATCTCCTTTTTGCTGGTAGATATCATCCGGGCAGTGAACCATTTTTTGCCTTTTATTACGGATATGAAGATATTTCGACTTTCCGCCATGGTTATTACCCTCACAGTACTGGGCGTATTGATGGTTTGGGGAAATTACAAATTTAATCACCCCAAAACAGTAACCATGACAGTGGAAAGCAGCAAACCCTTACAACACAAAGAAATTAAAATAGTTGCCATCAGCGATGTCCATCTTGGAGTTTCTATTGATAAATCAAAACTTAAGAAGTACGTAGCAATGATCAATGCCGAAAACCCGGATTTGGTACTCATTGCCGGTGACCTGATAGACCGCTCCCTGCAGCCTGTAATCAGTCAGAAAATGGATGAAGAGCTACGTATGATAAAAGCCCCGATGGGTGTGTACGGAATTTTTGGCAATCATGAATATTACGGTGAAGGCAATCATCATATTGCTGACTTTTACAAAAAATCGAACATTACATTGCTACAGGATAGCTGTGTGCTGCTGAAAGACGAAATTTATCTGGCCGGAAGGGACGATAAACACAATCCACACCGCAAAAATCTGGAGGATATACTTGCCGGACGTACCGGTAAACCTATCCTGCTGCTCGATCATCAGCCTTTTCACCTGGAAGATGCGGAAAAAAATAACGTGGATTTGCAGATTTCAGGGCATACCCACAACGGGCAGTTTTTCCCTGCCAATCTGATAGTTAAAAGTATGTTTGAGATGGGATATGGATCTCATAAAAGAGGAAATACCAATTACTATATATCATCCGGAATTGGTCTCTGGGGACCACAGTACCGCCTGGGAAGCCAGAGTGAAATGGTGGTAATTAATTTCAGATATTAAAAAAAAACCTAAATCCCGACCTCACCCCAACCCTCTCCAAAGGAGAGGGAGAAAGAGGGGGACTTTTTGAAAATGCACAAAAACAATTAGTTACGTTTCTTGTTAATTTGCCTCACTTCATCATCTCATCCACCCTGACAAACGAATATCCTCTCGTTTTCAATTCTTTGATTAAATCATCCAACCGGTTGTAAAACTTATCGGTACGGTCGGGATGTGTTCCGATGTGTATCAGCAACATAAATCCGTTTAGCGTATTTTTTTCTTCGTACCGGAGAATATTGTTGTAGATAGTATCCGATGATTTATAGGATTTCATGTCGGGCGTGGTATAATCGGCATTGGAACCGGTGCCGGGTGTAAAATTCACTACCTGAACTTTCAAATCCTTTGCCCAATCGCTTATTTGGCGGTTATACCATTCGTAGGAAGGTATAAAGTAGCGGGGTTCTTCAATTTTCAAACCGGATTTTTCCATTGCCTGGTAATTATCCCGTAAGTCCTTTTCAAAAATTTCTTTCGTTACCAGCGTACTATCCCGCCTGGTCCAGTCGGCATACAACAAATGTTTATCGGAATGTGGTCCCATATAATTCCCTTCTTTCTGCAACCGGTTTGTAATATCCGGATATTTACGGTAGAAATCGCCGGTCAGAAAGAAACTCCCTTTTACCTTATTTTTCTTCAATGTCCTTGAAATCATTTTAGCCCCATCGGCAAATTCATGTCCGGTAAATACAAGCGACAGCTTCTTTTCCTGAGGATTTCCCTGGATTATTCCACCTTCCACCTCTTTCCTTTCAATGGCTTTTCCGCTCAGATATCCCAGATAGTAGGTCAGAGATGCTGTTCCATCCATAGTAGGTTCATTGGTTGAATAATCGGCAAAATCGTCGTGATAAACCACATAATCAGACTGAAAGGGAGTATATACGTCTTCACGGGTAAGATGTACTCCCCGCAACGATTTAAAGATTGGAGCATAAATCGGACCATCCACCAGTCCACCGGTAATCGGATAATTTCTCAGGTGAGTAAACGCCGAATGCGGATCAGAGGGCGTATCACCCGGATTGGGATAATCCACTATCATGCAGGTTCCCCACGGATTAACTCCGAAAAGCCAGTCGCGCATTGCTGTTTCCATTTCCAGGAATGTATCATCCCCTGTCAATTCGTTATACAGGCGGCATTGTGTAATCAAACCCACTGTCAGGTTGTTCGAACACCAGATAAAGGGCACACCATTCAAAAATGCATCACCCTGAGCACGGTCTTTCACCCGCTGCAAACCGCTGCGCATATTCCGGATAAATTCCATACCGACGCGGGAGTTGATGTTTTGTTTTGCCAGTTGATATTGGCCAAGATTGATAAACGGATACCATTGATAATGGCGGGCAGAGTCAGCTCCCATCCACGGAGTTACCGGTTCCAGACGCCCATAGTTGACTGCCTCATTGAGTGTTTCCATGGATTTGTTCAGCGAAAATATTTCGGTGGCAGCCAGCTGCATATCATCAGCCCAGTTGTCTTCTTCGTAAAAATAGGGCGAAACAGTACAGGCAGTCTGACACACACCCGGACTTTCCATCCCTTTCTGGTAAGCGTCTTTGGCTTTTTGTGCAATGAGTTGAGAGAATTCGGGATAATACTTCGCCAGAACTTTGGAACCCAGTGAGAAGGATGAGGCATATTTTCCAAGAGTGGAAGCCAAACCTGTGCTTCGGTTCTTGTACTGACGCAAACCCTGCGGCTTCGGACTGCAGAAATATACCGGACGGGCATTCCCGGCTCCCCAGCCGTAATCCACTTTCTGCTCCGAAGGAATGGTCATTCCCACATGGTCGCGGTCGTCGGCCAGCTGATTGAAATAAGTGTCCTTATCGGGGTTCATTTTCACCAGCCAGTCAAGTCCCCATTTGGCTTCGTCGAGAATATCGGGAATGCCGTTAGCACCCTCATTGCCATTGGCATCATATTTATCGCCAAATGATTCCGGATACTGAGTGTAGGCAAACAGCATCTGATAAACCGCATTGGCCGAAGTGGTTACGTACTGTAAATAATCGGAAGCATCGTGCCAGCCCCCGATTGTATTGTAATACTTCCCGTCCCTTTTCCCTTCAGGATCTCCCACCGATATTCCGTCCCTGGTATGACAAGAGTCTTTCAGAAAAGGATTGTAACCGCATCGTTGCTGACGCATGTATTTCAGTGGAATATCGGCTGCACCGGCATAAATTTCATTGCCTATCCTGAAAGGGACTGATACAGCATCACCGGCTTTAATTACGTATGTTCCGGGTGTGTTGAATGTACTGAAATTTAACCGTGCTGATAATACAAAGGCTGGCTGACGACCCGTATACTTGATATCATTTCCCGAATAAACCGTTTTTCCGGATGATTTCTCAATAACTTCGAATTTTGTAATCTTTTCATCATTCTTACTCACCCAGACGGCAATCTTCAGATCATCTTCGAGATAGCCAATCTGATTGACACGAACCCATGATGATGCAAAAACAAATATAAATGAAAATTGGAATAAAATCAGTACGGTTAATTTTTTCATATTCCGGCGTTGCTTTTCAAATACATGTTTTTTTGATTTATACCTTTACTGAAAGGCGGTTGTAAAGTTATAAATATATTTTAGTTTTTATAAAATCCAACTGACGCGTTAACGTCAATCTATCTACATTTGTAAACTACGATTTTTTAAAACCCAGGTAAGCTCTGAAATATAAACTTCACATGCAGAATAATTATTAGAATTGGATTTCCCGATCACTGAAAAATGTAAACAGAACTTTCCGAAATTTGATTCGCAGCGTTTATTAATACTAACTTTTTTGGGAGGGAATTATCTTTTCTTGCGAAAAAAATCTTTCATCAGCTCACTGCAATCCGCTTCGAGCACACTGGAAATAACTTCAGTTTTAGGGTGTAGGGAATTGGGAGCAAAGCGGGTAAATCCCCGTTTTTCGTCGGGAGCTCCATATACTATTTTACTTATCTGCGACCAGCCCAGTGCTCCTGCACACATCACGCAGGGTTCCACGGTAACATACAGTGTACAATCGGTGAGGTATTTTCCACCGAGAAAATTGGCAGCAGCCGTTATTGCCTGCATTTCGGCATGAGCAGTTACGTCGGTGAGGGTTTCGGTGAGATTGTGACCACGGGCTATAATCCGGTCGTTGCACACAATGACAGCACCCACCGGCACTTCGTCTGCTGCTGCGGCTTTTTTAGCTTCTTCAAGTGCCTG
>CALMZF010000234.1 GCA_937870645.1 uncultured Paludibacter sp.
GCCCCCAACCCTCCCGAAATATATTCGGGACAAGCTCTGAAGGGGGCTGTAACAGCATAAAACGGAAAAACGTTTTTACGATTTACAATCAGAAAGTCCCCTTTAGGGGATTTAGGGGCTAAACTGAATTTAATGCGGATTATCATATAACCATTTTACCTTTCTCAACCATGAATATTCCTATCAATGAATTTGAGCAACACATCGACGAGGACATCCTGAAACGCGGACTTCAATACTTCAAAAAAGGACATGTGACGTATGTAGATGAACTGAGCGCCGGAGAATACGAAGCTACTGTGGAAGGCACTGAAACCTATACCGTACATTTACAACTGAAAAATGGAAGTGTAATAGCCAATCGTTGTACCTGTCCTTACGATTGGGGGCCTTTTTGCAAGCACGAAGTGGCTGTAATGTTCTATCTGCAGCAGGAAGAACTCGGGCTCAAAGTGAAAAAGAAATCTACCCCGAAATCCTTACCCCTGACCGATACTCCCAAAACAGAGAAAAAAACTGTCAAAAAGAAGAAAACCATACAGGAACAAGTGGAGGAGATACTGGATAAATTATCTGCTGATGAGCTGAAAACGTATATTGGCGAGTTTTGCAAAAAAGACAAAGCGTTTCGCGATCTCTTTCTGGCGCAGAATTTACATCTCGTTCAGCCCGTATCCCAGGAAATGTATGCCCGGCAAATTCAAGCCATCGTACGTTCGGTAGCCGGAAGACACGGTTACATAGATTATGCGGGAGCCCGTCAGTTGGGCAATGCTGTTAATCAACTCTTCCAACTGGCAGAAAAGGCAATTACAGCCGGCAATTGGCGTGAAGCTATGTTCATGGGGTGTGCTATACTGGAGGAAATGACCAAAGCGATAGAACAAGGCGATGACAGCAACGGTGACCTGGGCGATTGCATAGGAAATGCGCAGGAGATTTTATTTCATATAGCGCAGGAATGTCCTGACAGTGCTGTTTGCCGGGAACTGTTCGAATACGCAATCGATGTGTACCGGCGTCAACTTTTCGAAGGATGGGACTGGCATCACGAAATGCTCGAGTTAGCTGTGGAGCTGCAGGAAACGGAAGATCAAAAGAAACAAATCATTCAACTGATTGACCAGATAAAACCAAAAAATGACGGTTGGAATTATCGCTATGAAGAAAATCAGAAACTCAGGCTGAAGCTAATCCGGAAAACGGAAGGAGAAACACAGGCCATTGAGTACCTCGAAGCCAATATCACCAACTCAGACTTCCGGCGCGAACTGATACTGAAAGCCATTAAAGAAAAAAACTATACCAAAGCTATCTCCCTGGCTGAAAAGGGAATTGCAGCCGATCAACGGGATAAACCCGGGTTGGCAGATGAATGGCAATGGCACCTGATGAACATCTATCAGATGCAGGGAGAAAAAGAAAAAATGATAGAAAAGGCCCGGTATTTATTCTTGCATGTGGGGCGTTTCAGTTCTATAGAAATGTATGACATTCTGAAAAAAAATGTACCTGCCGGTGAATGGCCCACTTTTTTCGAACAATTAATAGCCGAAAGGATTAAATCCGAACGATGGGTTTCGTTTCATCAAATTGCCGACATATACAGCTGGGAAGAACAGTGGGAAAATATCCTCAATTTGCTGAATAAATACCCCACACTTGACAATATCGCCCATGTGGAAAAACAACTCGCCACCCGGTATGCCCCTCAACTTATTGACCTTTATTTCAGGGAAATTCAGTTGTTTTTGAAAAACAACATTAGCCGCAGCCATTATCAGACTGCCTGTAAATACCTCCGGCGTATGAAAAAACTGGGCGGACAGGATAAAACCGAAAAACTAATCGCTTTTCTGCGCTCAACCTATCCGCAACGACGGGCGCTGATGGAGGAGCTGAATAGAGTGTAGAGGAATAAGTGAATGATTTATTCCTCCGGCAAAAGTTGGAGGGAATTCATAAATTGGATTGGACGCCATTTATTCCGCATGGAGGGAGCCCATTCATAACAATAATAAATTCAAACTGGGGCTTTAGCCAAATTACTCAAATTTAGATTTCAATCTTTTCTTCCAAAAAACGGCGTCGTTGTATTCACCTTCACATTTTTTCGGAGTAGATATAATTTTTTCAATCCCCAACCTCTCGTAGTTACCAAACAGGTATCATGTTATTGTCATATAGTTAAATGTAATGGATATATATTGGATATGTAATGGATATATAATGGATATATTTTGGTAAAAAGAACTAAAATATATGCTTTTTATATCTGTAATATAATTTTTATATCTATATTTGTAATAACTATCTGGAGACTATCAGCACCCTGCATGATAACTTTCCTGGGAGCTATAAAAACAAATTCAAATACAAATTTTAAAAAACAGGATATGGCACGGGTAAAAAATCTGGATCAGATAACGGGCACTCTGAAAAACCTGTCGTTTTACACCCGCAAGGGAAGCGATGCAATCTTTGTTCGCACCAAAGGCGGACCATCCAAAGAAAAAATCAAGCGCGATCCGGCATTCGAGGGAATGCGGCGACACAACCGCGAATTTGGGGGATGCTCTGCCATGAGCAAGCAGATACGGCAGGCATTCAGCGGACTGGAACACGTGGCCGATTACAACCTCTCAGCAGCACTGAGTTCGCTAATGAATAGCATACAGAAAACCGATGACGCTCACGAAAAAGGCAGTCGCGATATCTGCTTGTCGCATTACCGGTACACGCTGGCAGGGTTTGATTTCGGGCGCAAAAGGCGTTTCAGTTCGCTGTTGCGGGTGCCGCTAAGTTATACCATCGACCGGGAGAAACAGGCTGCCACGGTTCTCATTCCTTCGTTTGCGTGCAGCTTCGGCCTTAATCTGAATGCTGACTATATGCAGGGAGCTGTTAACTCCGGTACGTTTCGTTTTACCGCTGCGCTGGGTATCGTAACCGATATGAAGCTGAATAAGTCCGGCACAGCCTACGAACCGGTTCACGATAAGCTGGGACAGGGTTACCAGACCCGGAGTACGCCATGGTTTTCCACACAGGGCAGTGTAGTGGAGCAGGAATTAAGCCTCTCGCTTATCAGGGAATATGCCGCTGCAACCGATCCGCTCATCACCCCGCCCTTCGTGCCCGAATTCACCGATGCCGACTGCCTGGTGCTGACAATTGCCGTTGAATTCGGAACACCCGACGCACTGGGAAATATCGTGCCGATACGGGGTGCGGGAGGAGGAATGGTGTTGGGGGTTTTGTAGTTTGATGTTTGATGTTTGATGTTTCATGTTCGAGGTTTGAGGTTTGAAATGTCGGGAGAAGATTTGGGGTTTGTAACCCTGTTAAGCTAATGCAGACTTTGGCATAGTCTTCATGAATAGAATATAATAAGAAAGAATTGGGCTAAAGCCCATTGAATTTTTGCATTTATAGTCCTCCTCCGGCTAAAGCCGGAGGCAATTCAGGAGGCAATTCAGGAGGCAATTCAGGAGGCAATTCAGGAGGCA
>CALMZF010000235.1 GCA_937870645.1 uncultured Paludibacter sp.
AATTTCATATTCTTCCACGATACAAACATTCCGTTTTCCGTCTGATAATTCAGATCACCACCATAAACTACAGCCATTGATTCAGAATTGATATTACTTATCGATTGGAAGGTTTTTAGAGTTTTGAAAAAGGCCGGATTCATCGTTGCTGCTGATTTAATTTCAATCGCTTGTAATTTTGAGTTGTTCTCAATTAATAAATCTACTTCGTTTTGATTACTATCGCGCCAAAAGTATATGTTCGGCTCTTTGCCCACTGCGAATTGTGATTTAATATATTCGTTAATAACCATATTCTCGAAGAGTTCACCCCGTAAATAATGGGTACTCATTTGCTCGCTGGTTCCCAGTCCAAGCAAGGATGAAGCTAATCCTGTATCGTAGAAATAGATTTTAGGCGATTTTACCAATCGTTTGTTAAAATTGCGATGATATGGTTTTAGCAAATAAATAATATAGCTCGTTTCAAGTATGGATAACCACGCATTTACTGTTGGAACCGTAAGTTCAGCTTCGACTGCCAGTGATGAAACATTCAGCAGTTGGCCCGTACGGGCTGCACAAAGTTTCAGGAATCGAACAAACTTACTTAAATCAGTTATATTTCGGATTAAACGGATATCACGTTCAATATATGTTTGAATATAATTGGGATAAAAGTCAGTAGGCATTATGTCAAAGTCGTAAATGCGCGGATAACCTCCGGTAAAAAGAAATTTATTCAAATCCAGGAGATTAGGATTGAAAGCCGACAACTCATCAACCGAAAATGTACCCAGGCGCAAAATGGCAGTACGTCCGGCCAGACTTTGAGTAATATTTTGCATGAGCAAAAAATTCTGTGAACCTGAAAGTATAAACATTCCGGGTTCATTTTTTGCATCGACAATGGTTTGAATATACGAAAAAAGGGCAGGAACATATTGAGCTTCATCAACAATCAAGAAGTTACCAAAGTTCTGTAAAAAACCCCGTGGATCACTTTCTGCCATCTGACGTAAATCCAAATCTTCAAGACTTACATAGTTGTAGGTTGGGAAACAGTTTTTTAAGAGGGTTGATTTCCCGCATTGTCGGGCTCCTGTCAATGTAATAACAGGAAACTTAGTTGCTAAATACAACAACTTTTCTTTAATTGCACGTTGAATAAACATAGTCTTAGAATTTTATGCAAATATACAAATTAGATTTATATATTTGCATAATAAGTAAATTCAATCAGCATTTTTTAACAAAAACTGAACTCAGGTATTCGGTCTTAATAACCGCCGTAATAGTTACACCCGTTACAGATAAGGTACGATAACATCCAAACTACCAAACTTGATGAACTTGATAAACTTTCGAACTTTATGCCTACATTTCATCCAGGGATAATCCGCTAAAATTGATTTGGTAGTCAGTTAGTTCGCCGGTGGCGTGGGTGAAGTAATTAAATTTTTCGATCAATTTATTTATCTGCATGTTTTGCTTATTTCGTTTGATTTCAATAATATCAGCAGTTTTATTCAGTTCATCTACAGTAATTAAGTCAATTTCATTTTCTCCTTTTCTATCCCAATATCCACCCAGGCGGGTATACCGATTGCTTTCAATAAACCTTGTTCGAAAATAACGTTCAAGCATTTTGCCGCTAAAAGTCGGGTAATCACGCTTAACAATCTCTTTCAACTGTCCATAAGCACCAATTTCAATCATATAACTGTACTTGTACAAAAATCGAAACCAGAATGAAAGAAAATTATCTTCAAGAATGTATCGAACATTTTTAGTTTCTACTTTGGAAAACAAGGGTAAAACTTTGGAAATTAATCCATAATCTATATCTAACCTGGTGAGATAACCTCCAATTTCACGTTTCACTACCGCTTCAATCTTTGCCCGCGTATTTTCTCCTCTTGCAATGCAGGATAAAATACTAAAATAAACTGCGTATTCCTTCCCGAATTCTTCAATTAATAAATTCTTTCCTTCGTTAATAAATTGAGAATCTTCACTTAACATGAAATTCAACATTTTATCAAAAGTCGTTGCCCCGTTATCCATGAAAAGTTGCACATATTTAGCTACACCACCGGTAAATGTATAAAGTCCTAATAAATCTTCCGATTTATACTCCGGATAATGATCTTTTAATATTTCTTTCAATACAGATGTACTGAACGGAGAAATACGCATGGTGTCGGTTGCTCTGCCAAATAAAGGTTCTTTTGTACTTTGGAATATCTTGTACATCAACGATTGCACTGAACCACTCAGCAATAGATTAATGCGGCTTTTATCCTTATTTATATCCCAATAATGCTGCATTTCACTGTAAACGGCCGGTGCTACATTAAAAAATTCCTGAAACTCATCAATAATTAAGTTGAATGGAGTTTCGATTGAGAGCTTCATTAAATACTCAAACAGTTTTGCAAAACTGGAAGTTTCACCGAGTAGAGTTACACCAAGCTTTTCTGCTATTTCCTGTTGAAAATCCAGGCAAAGTAAATTTTCTGCTTTTCGGGCTATAAAAAAATACAACGTAGGTTGATTCTCAGTGGCTTTGAGCAGCAACTGTGTTTTGCCAATACGTCTCCGTCCGGTTACAACGGTCATTTGCGCATTGGAGTAAGAGCGTTCACGAATATCGTGAAGCCTCTGTAATTCATTTTCACGATTGTAAAATTTCATATTCTGTGTGTTTATATTGTTAAAGAAACCGACAGTTCCGAAACGAGCATTTCGGAACTGCAAAATTACGATACTTTTTTATATATCCAAAGAAATTAAATGAAATCGATATGCGGCGGGTATTTTTTTTTCAGAAAAACTTTCCTCTTTTCAAATGAATAGTAGAAATATTATGGTTGTGATCTGCAACAAATAGACTTTATGAACTTGATAAACTTTATAAACTTTACGAACTTTATAAACTGATTCCTCACTTCACCACCCGGTACATTCCTCCGGGCAGGCACTTCACCAGTCCCTTGAATTCCATTTCGAGCAATTGCGAGGAGAGTTTGCTGAAGGGTATATTGAGTTGAATGGCCAGTTCGTTGACATTGATACCTTCGGCAAACTGGCGGAGTATGCCGATGATGGCTTCTTCCGGTTCCGACAAATCGGCAAACAAGGAAGTCTGGATGGTATTCCCGGCTGGTTTATCCACGCTCTCCCAGCTCATAAAACGCAGCAGGTCATCGGCCGACTCTATCAGCGATGCTTTATTTTCCCGAATCAGTTTATTACACCCCGCGGACCACTCGTCTCCCACCCTGCCGGGCACGGCAAAAACGTCGCGGTTGTAATCATTGGCGAGTTCGGCTGTGATGAGTGCGCCTCCCGATTGTGCTGATTCTACCACAATCAGTGCATCGCACAGCCCGGCAATAATGCGGTTTCGCTGTACAAAATTCTGCCGGTCGGGATTGGTTTCACTCATGTATTCGGTAAGTAATCCGCCACGTTGAACCATTTTAACAGCGGTGGCACGATGCACTGCCGGATATATCCGATCCAGACCATGTCCCAGAACGCCAATAGTGGCCATATCGAAGTCGATCGCTGCTTTGTGGGCACATATATCCACCCCGTAAGCCAAACCGCTTACAATCGTTGTATTTG
>CALMZF010000236.1 GCA_937870645.1 uncultured Paludibacter sp.
GGCTGTGGGTGTAGTGATGTTTGATATCACTGCCGGACTTGATCAGGCTAAGAAGGTATCGGAGTTTATGCCCAACGGCGGACTGGGCACTGCCGTTTCGCCCTGCATGGCCGCCGCAGCCAAAGTGACCGACTACGATATCGAACTGATTATCGTAGCCGATAAGGAGGGAGCAGCCCGGTTCAAAACCACCGCCAATCCTACAGCTGCAGTCTATGCTTCTGAATTGAAGGCTACACCGATTGCCAACGGCTACCGGCTAAACTTTACCCTGAACGGCAACATTCAAAGCGGAAAAATTACCGTACTTAACGGAACGACTGAAATTTATTCCGTTCCCCTGGGAGCACTTTCGAAAGGAACTCAGAGTGTAGATCTCGCTACCGTGGATATTCCGGCGGGCACCTATAGCTGGGAAGTAATGGTGAATGGCAATGCAATAGACCGTCCGTATATACTTTCGGACAATGCCAGTGCACTTATGCAGTTCAACAATCCCAACGGGGTTGCTGTGGATAATAACCCGGCCAGTAACTTTTTCGGACGAATTTATGTATCGGAATCGGCAGGAGGAGCATTACCAGCCCGTACCACTCAGGATGGAGTTTACATTCTTGATGCAGCTCTTACAGACGTAACCGCTCAGGGGGCAACCGCTTACAACGGCAGTGTAGCCTGGGGAGCAACAAGCAGCAGCAGTCCCATGCGTTTGTCGGTAGGTGATGATGGTGCTGTGTTTGTTTGCGACTGGAGCGACGCGCATCCGGGAGTATGGATCATGAATCCGGCTACTCCAACAGCAGCCTTTACACCTGTATTTGACGGGCTAACAAAAGCAAGTTCAGGTTTATCTTCGCTGAACGGAGTAAACATTCACGGTTCGATTTCACATTGTTATTCAACAGGAACCGGAGAAAACAGACGGTTGTACACATTCGATGAAGACTTCGTAAACGAAACGGCAACCAGCCCCGGAAATATGCTTCAGTACAACATAGGAACACTTGCCGCTCCCTATCAGACGGCACCCACAGTGGTTTACAACGATGCAGCAAACGGCAACCTGCAACAAAACGGCAATTCCTGCATAGCACCCGACAGCCGGGGAGGCTGGTGGATATCTCAATACCGGGCAACCGATGCTGCACTTATTCCTTCGCTCATACATGTTAATACCGGAGGTACGGTGGATTTCAATTCGGGTGTTACCCCCTTGCTGATTGAAAATTCATATCGTGCCGGAATGGCTGTCAGTTACGACGGAAAACTCGTAGCCATGGGTTGCAACAATGAGATTAAAATCCTCGGCGTGAATTATTCCGGAACCGGCATCCCGTCTGTCAAATTGCTATTCTCGATAAAACCGGCCCTGGGAATGAATACCACAGGATTATCGTTCGACCGTGCCGGTAACGTATATGCAGTTTCGTACACAGACAAACGACTGGGCGTATGGTCATTGCCGAAAATAGATAATACTTTCCGGACACCTGCACCGGCTTCACAGCAGGTAGTGGTAACCAGTACAGGCAAGGCTGAAATCGACAGGGATAATCCATCCATCCGTTTCTTCCCCAATCCAGTCTCGGGCAGCCTGACCATACAGTCGGGAAATACATCGCTGGAAACCATCAGCATCTACGACGTAAGCGGAAAACTGCTTATCAGGACCGAGGGTAAAGGAACTGAACAACATCTTGAACTGAACGGACTGAGCTCCGGAGTGTACATCCTCAACGTAAAAACCGGAAAAGAAAGCTTTACCGGAAGAATTATCAGGAAATAAACAATCAGCCTCTCCCCCCGCCCTCTCCAATAGAGAGGGAGCCGGAGGTCAATAAGCATGAAATCAGTCTATAGGATAACGTTTTTTACTTTCCATCACACAGGGTTGAAAACAAGTAACTGCCGGAGTAAAATCCGGCAGCTACTATCCAAAAAAAACGGATAAATAATTGATTTTCATTGAAAATATACGTATATTTACCAGATTAAAAGTCCTTAAATTCAGTTTATTAAAACACAAAATATAACAATCAATTTATTAACTATTAAAATTATTTGACCATGAGAAAATTTACTTTATTGATGGCATTAACAGCCTGTATCAGTTTGTTACAGGCACAAACCTCACCCGACTACATATTTGGTGCAGCAGGTGCTAACTGGACAACCGGCGTACAGGGTACTCAGGTTGCTTCAGGTGTTTATCAGTGGCAGTTTACCGCTGCAGCTACAGGTGATCAGTACTTCAAACTGGGTGAAACCGCTGCTATTACTGATGGATCCGGTTTCTGGACAAACGGGGATGGAACTGATTTGGCTTATACCGGAGCCGGAGCTATGTGGGATGTTTATTATAAAGCAAACATGGGCGATGGAGGAGCAGTGAAATTTGCGGCTACCACTGGAAATTATTACATCATTCAGGCACGAAAAAACAGCGGCGATGCAAATGCAAAATTTGCCGTATTCGAAAGTCCGTCTGCCATTGCCACCATTGCCTCGGTAACTCAGGCTTTCGCCTCTCCAAATCTTACCGTAACGGTCAATGCCAGTGTAGCACCTGCTGCTGTGCAAAAATTCTGGGTACGCTATACCAAAGACAACTGGGCCTCATCAGGCATCACTGAAGCTGCTGTACCAGGAACTGCAGGAACAGCCGTGATCGATGTAACCGGCATGGACAAACTGGAATACTACGTATTTACCACCGTACAGGCTCCTGCCGGATTTACCGATTATGATTTTTATACCGTATCCTTAAATAATAATGGAGGAAAAAATTATGCCTATTATGCTCCTATGACGGGTAATTATTATATGCCGACAATTCCGGAGGGTCAAAAAGGTTTTTCTTCGTTATCTGCTGCTGTAACAGCTATTAATGCAGCCGGATTAGCCGGAGATGTGAATTTCCTGATTAATGGGGATATAACCGAAGCTGCAAATATTGGTTTGGGTGTTAATACCAATGGACATAAAATTACTATACGTCCGGACGCTGATGCAGACCGAATCATAACATTTACAAAATTGTCAGACAACACAAGTCCAACCGGGCATTTTGTTATAGGTTATACCGATCTTACTTCTGCCTGGTCAGATGCGAATACAATTGCTACAAGTAATGTAACTATTGACGGTTATGCCGTTGGTGGAACTACAAGAAGATTGACTGTCACTAATACTAATGCAAGTCACACAGGTGCTAGAATGATAGTTGTTGTAGGGGCATGTGAAAATACAGTTATCAAAAATTGTATAATCAATAATTTAACAACAAGTACGAGTTCACCGTTCTGTGTTGGCGCAGTAGTACGAAAAGGAACTGCCATTGAAGTAGCTCCAAAAAATCTTACAATTGAGAATAATGTGTTAACTGCCTTGGGAAATAATGTTGCAATGGGAGTGAGAATTACAAATTCAGGAACTATTGCCGCTGCAAGACTTACAGGATTAGTGTTCAAGAATAATATTGTTACTTCAAAAAGAAGGTTGTTTGAAATTAATTATACAACTGGAGGTGAAATTAGTGGAAACACATTCGAAACTCAACAAACTGGTGTACCGGGAACAGTATCTTATGGTTTATGGACAGCCACAGGGGTTGATGGGACAATAAACATATTCAATAATAAGGTTATTAAAGCGTTTACAGAAGAAACCGGGGCATATGGACATAGGGTTGTTTCTTTGGCAAGTGGAGCAACATACAATATTTATAATAATACTTTCAGTGGTCTTGATAAAACAAAAGCATCTACTGCTGCATTGAATTTAGCTTATTTATTTTATAGTGGTGTTGCTGGTAAAATATATCATAATACTTTCTATATGCCTCAGTTAACTGATCCAAGTCAAACTGGTGGTTATTACCGTGCCATAGTATTATCCGGAAATACTGCAGAAATTAAAAATAATATTTTTATTAGCGATGAAGTTACC
This sequence comes from uncultured Paludibacter sp., assembly GCA_937870645.1. Classification (GTDB taxonomy): domain Bacteria; phylum Bacteroidota; class Bacteroidia; order Bacteroidales; family Paludibacteraceae; genus UPXZ01. The sequence goes on from CALMZF010000236.1 coordinate 3,949, forward strand.
CATACCAACACAAGTTTTATAAGTGCAGTTCCAACTCCTGCAACTGATTATAACTTATTTTATTTAAGACAGCCTCATACAGGTGCAACAGTAGTAAGTACATATGCTACTCTCACCGATTATCAAACTGCAAATCCAACGAAAGACGCCAATTCCAAATCCAAAAATGTTTACTTCGCCAGCGCTACCGATTTAAGCATCGCAGGCACTTCC
>CALMZF010000237.1 GCA_937870645.1 uncultured Paludibacter sp.
TGGGTATATTACGGATATCCACCCTCGTTTTACGAAGGCATTAACGTGGATGAAACCCGATATCGCTGCGGTGCTGCACTGGCCAAAAATGACACGGTTAAAGCTGATTTCGTAGCCGGAATTCCCGATTCAGGGGTAGGTCACGCCATGGGTTACAGCAATGCCACGTGCATTCCCCTCAAACGTCCATATGCAAAATACACACCCACCTGGCCCCGCAGCTTCATGCCGCAAAGTCAGCAAATGCGCGACCTGGTGGCCAAAATGAAACTTATCCCCAATAAATCGGTCATTAAGGACAAAAGCGGCGTATTTCTGGACGATTCCATCGTTCGGGGAACGCAATTAAGGGATAATGTACGCGACCTTCACCAGGCCGGTATCAAAGAGGTGAACATGCGCATTGCCTGTCCGCCGCTGACGTATCCTTGTGAGTTCCTCAACTTCAGCCGCTCACGCTCAAGCCTGGAGCTGGCTACCCACAAAGCCGTAAAAGAGCTTGAAAACAGAGAGGGAGTGGATATGAAAGAGTATTCCGACTGGAAAAGTGAGAAATACAAAGCCATGGTTGACAAGATAAGACAGGACCTGGATCTGACTACACTGACTTTCCAGAAAATGGATGACCTGGTGGAGGCTATCGGACTTCCGAAAGAAAAGCTGTGCACCCATTGTTTCGACGGGTCAAGCTATTTCGACTAAAAAATTCCGTTAAAAATAAATTTTACTCACTGACAAATAGTCGTTTACTTGAAAATACGGGATCGCAGGTCAGGTTCACCTTTAATTTTCTAAATCCGGCTTCATCACCTGCCGTTGGAATATGGGTAGAGTGCATTTCACAACCGTGAAGTTCGGTCAGTTTTTCCAATGCCATTTTGGCGGCTGGATTAGTTGTAGCACTGATTGCCAATGCGATGAGGGTTTCCTCTACATCAAGACTTACTTTTTTGCCATTCAGTATATCTTTTTTCAGATGAGTGACCGAATCGATAATATTTTCGGGAAGCAACACCATACTATCAGGCAGTCCGGCCAGGTGCTTGGTGGCATTGAGTATCATCCCGGCTGACGCATGCAGCAGGTGTGAATTTTTACCCGTAATAATCGTTCCGTCGTGCAATTCGATAGCCGCTCCGCAATATATTCCACCATACCCTTTCCCTTCAGCTTCGGCTTCTTCAGCCGCCTTACGTGCCGGTAAAACTACTTTTCGGTCCTCTTCGCGTGCTCCCACTTTCTCCATAATTTCAATCGAACGATCCAGTGTTTCTTTTGTAGCCAATCCCATGGCATAGTCTACATTGCTCCGGAAATATCGGCGGATAATTTCCTGATAGGATGCTTCGGTAATGATCTGATCATTTATAATCCCTGCGCTGATGCGGTTTACACCCATATCGGTAGGTGAAAGATACATGGACTCACCGCCGGTAATTTTTTCCAGAATTCGTTTCAGCAAATTAAAGGCCTCAATATCGCGGTTGTAATTAATTACTTCAACACCGTAGTTTTCCAGGTGATGAGCATCCACCATATTCACGTCCATCAGGTCGGCAGTAGCCGATTCGTAGGCTATATTCACCATATGATTGAGTGGAAGATCCCACACGGGGAATGTTTCAAATTTTGCATATCCGGCTTTGACGCCATTTTTATATTCATGATACAGATTGCAAAGACAGGTGGCAAGCTTGCCGCTTCCGGGACCGGGTCCGGTAACCACCACAATGGGACGGGTAGTCACTATATATTCATTGGCACCGTAGCCTTCGTCACTCACAATTTTTTCCACATCGGTGGGATAGCCCTGTGTGGGATAATGCAGATATACTTTGATACCTTTGGATTCGAGTTTATTTTTGAATGCCGTAGCTCCGGGCTGGTCCTGATAGCGTGTAATGACTACAGCCGCAACATTTATTCCAAACCACTTCAAGTCATCAATACTTTTCAGGGCATCCACATCGTAGGAAATTCCAAAATCGGCACGGATTTTATTTCGCTCAATATCACCGGCATAAATACACATAATGACGTCGATTTTGTCCTTCAGCTTTTGCAGCAGGCGCATCTTCACATTGGGATCGAATCCCGGCAAAATCCTGGCAGCATGGTAATCATACAGAATTTTTCCTCCACATTCCAGATAGAGTTTATCGTTGAACCGGCTCACCCGGTCGAGTATAGCAACCGACTGCTCCTGAAGGTATTTCTCGTTATCAAAACCAATGTGATCAGAATTTTCCATTTGTGTTGTTCGTATTGTTTGTTCCAAAATTTGATTAACGTACAAAATTACTCAAATTTTGCTTCTCATTTTGTTCCTGCTCAAAGAAAATTTCAGCTTTTTGCATTTAAATACTACAGATGAAAGGCTGAAAGTGCACTTTTTCGGTGGTTAGTTTTTCAGGGATAATTTGACATAAAACAAGAACCACCGGTTATAAAAATTCGGTGGTTCTTATTGATTTCGTGAATGCTTTAGGGGTATGAATTCCTTTTACACTCCTACTTTTTGGTATTACTTTCCTTTTTTTCTACTTTTTGACCCACATTGGTGTTGCTTTTTGGTTTTTCTTCAGCCGGCAGGGTGGTAAAGCTTAATTCGTTGCCATAAATTACTTCCGTGCCGCTTTTGGCATATGCACGAACAAAATAAATGGTATTGGCTTTCAGACCCACCAGGATGGAATTTCCATTGTTTGTATTGCCGGGAGCTGCCGATTTCTTTCCGCTCACCTCAGGACCTGAAAATTCCGAAAAACAGACACCCCGTTCGCCAACCGGTGTTCCCTGTATGGTAAAACTGCATCGGGCGCGGTCTGATTTTATCTCAAAAACCTTGACTGTAGTTACCGTGATGGCAGGTTGTGCTGTTTCGTTTGTGGTATTTTCCACAGCACCGGTCTGAAAAGCCGTCAGCACAAAACTCACAAGGAGCAATAAACGGATTGTTTTCATAAGTTTTCTCAAGTTTTATAGTTTAATAAACTCTACCCTTCTGTTCAATGCCTTATTGACAGGCGTGTCGTTGGGGGCTACCGGTTTTGTTTCACCCATGCCGTCGGTTTCGATGCGCGATGCATCTATACCAAATACTTTGACAAGTTCATTCATCACCGATTTAGCTCTTCGCTGCGACAAATCCAGATTTTTTGCATTATCGCCGTCACTATCGGTATGGCCAACGATTTTAATCCGCACATCAGGATTTTCTTTCAGCACATCGGCTATGCTTTTCATCGTTCCGAAGGATTCGGCTTTGACAACATCTTTATTTACATCGAAATAAATTCCGTAGGTAACGAGTTTTCCTTCGGTAATTAACTTACTGCGGGTATCGGGAGCGCCAACCGCTATCCGCACATTGCTAACCAGGATTGCACCATACTCAAAACGAAGTCTGTCGGGCTGTACGCATCCGGCAGGAAATGCCCGGGGTAAATCAACGATTTTATCCTGACCCTGATAAACACGGATTCTCGATTTCTGAATCCACATGGCGATATGAACCTTTTTATTGAGCTTTTGCTGAAATTGCTCTTCCACAAATCCGCTAAGGCCTTGTTTTTCGCACTCACCATAGAGCCAGGTGCTATATGACAGTTTTCCATAATAATAAGTTACAAGACAAAAACCACCTTTTCCGGGAGCCGTACCGGCATCCCACGAAGTAGCATTCCTGGCTTGCATCAGCCTCATCCTCCAGCCATACATTCCTTTTCCTGCTTCCCGTTCAATCGGTACCACATCAAATTCGATGGTATAATTGTCAGGCAGAGTTAAAAGTTTGTCAGTCCATACACAGCATTCCGAGTTAAGTTTCATCCAGTTTCCCGGAAACAAATTGGTTGTAACCACTTCACCAGATCCGTTGGTATTCCAGAGTGCAGGGAAATCGCCCACAGCATCCTGACTGAAATCATCAAAGAAAATTACTTTTTCACCGGGAATAAAATCATACTTCGATGTTGCTGTCAGTTTCTCTTCCTGCACACTTTTATCAGCCGTCTGTACACCCGCATCTTTATTCTCTTCGGTTTCTACATTCTTTTTGTCTTTTTTTTCGAGTTTATCGAGCGCCTTGTCGGTTGCTTCGCCGGCTTTTTTGGCTGCGCGGTTCTCCACTTTTTGCTTGGCGGTGTTTACCGCTTTTTG
>CALMZF010000238.1 GCA_937870645.1 uncultured Paludibacter sp.
TGACAAATTTACCGATGCGCTGATGCTCCAGTTTACGGTGAAAACACCTAACCAAACCACTTCATCGCTTACCACGGCTGAGCAGGAGGATATGTACCTGCGGCTGGACCGCGATCTTCAAAACCTGATGTCTTCGCTCACTTCACGCGTGGGGAGCGACAAAGTTTTATTTTTTCTCACCGGAGGCACCGAAGATTTACATTCACCCGTGGAACTTGGCAACAACCGCATCCCGGCCGGATACTTCAACGCCAACCGCTCCCTGTCGCTGGTAAACAGCTACCTCATGGCTATTTATGGCCAGGAAAAATGGATCAGCGGATATTACGGAAAAAATATTTTTCTGAATAAAAAAAGAATGGAAGAGAAAAAAATGAATATTCCGGAGGTTTTAGAACGTACTGCCGAATTTCTGATGGAGTTTGAAGGAATTCAGGCAGCTTATCCCATCAACGAAATCATCAACTATGCCGGAAGTTCTATGGACGTTCGCTCCAAATACCGCAATTCATCCCAAAAAAATCCCCCCGGTAATTTTGTAATTACGCTTTTCCCCGGTGGGGGGGAAGTGGATGACAAAAATCAACTCGTGGGAACCGCCAATGCACCACGTGTGTACATTCCTTTTTACCTGTTGGGAGCCAAAATCAAACCCCAAAAAGTCAATGTGGCCTGTCAAACCATAGATATAGCTCCAACACTGGCACGATTGCTGGGAATTCCCACTCCGAATGCCTGTGTGGGAAAATCACTGTTGGATGATTAATCATCTCCTGGTAACAGAATGATTGTTTTTGTGAAAATGTTTTAAATATTTTCCAATAGTTAAATAATTAAAAAATATGACTTTTCAATACCCGCTTCCTCGTCATATTAACAAGGAATTTTTCCACCTGCGTACGAATGCTTAGTAGTAACAAAAATAAACTCATGAAATACAATTTTGATGAATTAATAGACCGCCGCAACACCGGTGCCGTAAAAACTGACTTGTGCAAAAAAATGTTCGGGACCGATGACTTGATTCCACTATGGGTAGCCGATATGGATTTCCGCACACCCGATTTTATTATTGATGCCATTAACAACAGGTGTAAACATCCCATTTTAGGATATACAGTTCCTGATGAAGAATACTTCAACAGCATAATCCGATGGATTGATGTACGTCATGGATGGAAACTGGAACGCAACTGGCTGGGTTTTTTACCCGGAATAGTTCCCGGACTGGCTTTTGCGGTGAATGCACTAACACAGACAGGCGACCAAATCATCATTCAGCCTCCGGTTTATCCGCCTTTTATTCAGGTGCCTTCCAAAAATGGCCGGGAATTGATTTATAACCCGTTGAAAGTGGTTGAAGGCCGGTTTGAAATGGATCTGAAGGATTTAGAATACAAAATCACCGACAGAACCCGCATGTTTATTTTGTGCAATCCGCACAATCCCGGTGGACGTACCTGGGATGCCGATACATTGATTAAGGTAGCCGAAATTTGTCATAAACACGGAGTACTCGTGGTGTCCGATGAAATACATTCGGACATGGCGCTGCCCGGAAATGTGCATACCCCCTTTGCATCTGTATCGGAACTCGCTGAGCAAAACAGCATTACCTACATGGCACCGAGTAAAACCTTTAATATGGCCGGGTTGGTGAGCTCGTCTTATATCATTCCCAACAGCGAAATACGAAAGAAATTCAGTGATTTTATGGATAATTCGGAACTTGCTAATGGGAATATTTTTGCCTATGTTGCCGCTCAGGCCGCCTACGAAAAAGGAACCGAATGGCTTTCTGAAATGATCAGTTATATTCAGGGAAATGTGGATTATATTGTTGAATTTCTGGGAAAAAATATTCCGCAAATAAAACCGATGATTCCACAGGCATCCTTTCTGATTTGGCTCGACTGCGCGGGATTAGAGATGAACTCTCATCAACTGCAGGAATTTATAGTGAAAGAAGCCCGATTGGGATTGAATAAAGGAACTACCTTCGGACCGGGTGGTGAACAGCATCTGAGACTGAATATCGGGTGCTCGCGGGAAGTGCTGAAACAGGCCATGGAGCAACTGAAGAGTGCAATTAACAGCCGATTGAACAAATAGCTAATTTTTTCCGGGTTTATTTTATGAAAATAAAAATTGTGTTATTTCTGGCTTTTTTGCTTGTAATGAGTGCCACAGCGCAAACCAAAAAGAGTGTTGAAGCATACCGGATTGCCACGCCGCTTACTATCGACGCAAAACTGACTGAACCCGATTATGCCCGCGCTTTACCAGCCAAAGATTTTGTACAGTTGCAGCCTTACAACGGAAAACCCTCTTTTCAGCCAACTGAAGCTTATTTTTTTTACGACGAGACAGCCATTTATGTGGGTGTGAAGCTGTACGACAATCCCGACAGTATTTTCAATTACCTGACCGAACGGGATAATCCCGGAATGGCCGATTTTTTCGGGGTTTACATCGATCCATACAATCAGGGGCAACTGGCTTTCGGTTTTTTTGTAACGCCGGCCGGTGTTCAGGCCGATATTAAAGCTACAAAAAGCGACGAAGATACAGAGGACACCAATTGGAATGCCGTATGGGAAAGCAAAACACAGATAAACAGCGATGGGTGGACAGTAGAAATGAAAATCCCGTACTCCGCCATCCGGTTTACCAAAAATCAAAAAAGCGCCTGGGGACTGAATATGTTTCGCAATATCAGGCGGCACAATTCCAATAATTCATGGAATTTCATTGACCGAACCGTTTCGGGATTTATTCATCAGGAAGGCCAACTCACCGGTATTGAAAACATAAAACCACCGGTACGATTGTCGTTCAGCCCCTATCTGGCTTCTTACTATCAACCCAAATCGAAAGATGCAAAAGCCGGGTTTCTGTACAAAGGCGGCATGGACCTGAAATATGGCATCAGCGATGCATTTACCCTCGATATGATGCTCATACCCGATTTCGGGCAGATCCAATCGGACGATCAGAAACTCAACCTTACACCTTACGAACTTTATTACGATGAAAAAAGACAATTTTTCACCGAAGGAACAGAATTGTTTCACCGTGGAGGGATTTTCTACTCCCGCAGAATAGGCGCTGCACCAAAATTCAATGCATCGGCACTTCTAAAAGAAAATGAGACAATAGAATACAATCCGGGTGAAACTCAACTGGTCAACGCCACGAAAATATCCGGACGAACAGAAAAGGGATGGGGGATAGGAGTACTGAATGCAATGTCGCTCGCATCGGAAGCTGTTTTGAAGAATACGGAAACCGGCACTACGCGTGAAGTTCAGGTGCAGCCATTTACAAACTACAACGTGGCTGTTGTTGATAAATCGCTGAAAAACAATTCCTATATCAGTCTTATCAATACCAATGTGTCTATGGCTGGTAATCCGTTTCATGCCAATGTTACGGCTACCGAGTTTCAGCTCAGGGACAATACCAAAACCTATGCATTGAAAGGAAAGGCAGGAATAAGTGTACGTGGAAATGAAAAAAGTGAAACCGGTTATTACAGCACGCTGAGGTTCGAAAAAAATAAAGGGACATGGCTCTACGGTGCAGCCGAGAATTTATATTCCGATAAGTTCAATCCCAACGATCTGGGATACCTCGAACGCAATAATATGTCGAACACGGAAGCATGGTTTTATTATCAGGCCATTGATCCAAAAGGAATATACCTGCAATGGAACGGCGGTCTGTGGATGAATTACAACCGGATGTATAACCCGAACACACTATTCGATATCGAAGGCGGATACGAGGCTTTCATGCAGTTTAAGAACAATTATTACTTTCATACCAACGGCAGTGTGTCGTCCCGCCAGTACAATTACTACGAACCACGGGTTAAAGGCCGGTATTATCTGAAACCGGTGCGTTATTCCGCCAATTTTGAACTTTCAACGGATGCCCGCAAGCCACTCAGTTTCGATGCCGGGTATGGATTTAGCACTCAGCCGGCTATTGGGACTGTGGAAAATGCAATAGAAATTGGTGCTAATCTGCGATTGGGGCAACAATTTGTGTTTAATTACGAAATTGAAGGGCACAAATCAAAGAATGAACGCGGTTATGTAATGAATAATTCGGCAGGTGATACCATCACTTTTGCCCGGCGCGATGTAACATCGGCGGTCAACACACTGAGTGCTTCCTATATTTTTAATTACAAAACCAGCCTCACGCTGAGGATGCGCCATTATTGGTCGGGAGTGGGCAATAAAGAATTTTATTTGTTGCAGCCGGATGGTTCGCTTTTCAACTACCCCGACTTTACACAAAATAAAGATATGAATTACAACGCATTCACCATCGATATGGTGTTCCGGTGGATTTTTGCTCCGGGCTCCGAACTGTCGCTCGCCTGGAAGACGAATTCTTACGCCGGCGAAGATCGGGTGGTATATAATTATTTTGACAATCTGAACAACTCCTGGCTCAATCAGAAGAACAGTTTGTCGCTCAAAGTGCTGTATTATATTGATTATAATAAACTCAGGAAAAAGAAAATTTAATCTCACAAAATTTAAAAACCAATTAATAGTGGACGTACGAATTGAAGAAAGCTGGAAGCAACGACTTTCACCTGAATTTGAAAAACCGTATTTTAAATCGCTGACCGATTTTGTACGAAATGAATATAGCACCAAACAGATATTTCCGCCTGCACCCCTCATTTTCAATGCGTTTAACTGTTGTCCGTTCGATAAGGTGGAAGTGGTGATTATCGGGCAGGACCCGTATCATGAACCGGGTCAGGCACACGGTCTCTGTTTCTCTGTCAGCCAGGGGATAGATATTCCACCATCACTGGTCAATATTTTCAAAGAAATAGAACGTGGTCTGGGCAAACCGGTGCCAGCAAGTGGCGATCTTACCCGCTGGGCACAGCAGGGAGTACTGCTGCTCAACGCCACACTAACCGTACAAAATCACCGCGCAGGTTCGCATCAGGGTAAGGGTTGGGAAACCTTTACCGATGCGGCTATCCGTGTGCTGGCTGCCGAAAAGGAAAATCTGGTTTTTATGCTCTGGGGTAATTACGCACAACAAAAAGGAGCATTTATTGATTCTACCAAACATTTGGTGCTGAAATCAGTACATCCATCTCCTTTGTCAGCCTATCGTGGTTTTATCGGTAACAATCATTTTGCTTTGGCTAATAACTATCTGAAAGAACATGGAAAGCGGGAAATAGAGTGGTAATGTCATTACTGCCCCAAACCCCTAAAGGGGCTTAAAGAAAATAATCAATAACTGTTTTTCTTTGAACCCAATTTTTATGGGGGGTAAGTGGCTCAATAACTCAATAACTAATAACTTATTAACTCAATAACAATTAACTCAAGAACTCAATAACCAATAACTTTTTGACAGAAATAAAAAAAGTACTATCTTTCGCAAAATATTTTAATTGAAACGATTATGAAATGGATTAACCGAAATGACGACGAGTCAAATTATGAAGACCGACGGGGTATGTCTACTGGTCGAAAAATGGCTGCGGGAGGCGGAATTGGTACTATTATTATTTTAGCTCTTTATTTGTTTACAGGACAGGATTTTTCACCCGTTGTGGATATGTTTTCCGGAGGTGGAGCCACACAAACCGAAACTGTTGACCCCACGCGGGCTAAAGAAAATGAAGATCTGAAAGTTTTTTCACTGGGTGTATTTAACAGTGCCAACCAGGTGTGGACCAAGATATTCAACGAGCAAATGGGTGCTGAGTATCGCAAACCAACGTTTGTGACTTTCTCTGATCAGACCATGTCGGAATGCGGCGGAGCAAGCGGTGCTACCGGACCATTTTACTGCCCTGGCGACGAGAAGGTTTACATTGATTTGGCATTTTTTCACCAGCTTGCAACCCGGTTCAATGCACCCGGTGACCTGGCAATGGCATATGTAACTGCCCACGAAGTGGGTCATCATATACAGAAACTGCTTGGTCTGACCGATAAAATGCAGGCTTACCGCGGAAGGATTTCGGAGGAGGAATACAATCAGCTTTCGGTACGACTCGAACTTCAGGCTGATTTTTATGCCGGACTTTGGGCACGATATGCTGAAGCCATGAATATTATCAAACTGGAAGAAGGCGATATCGAGTCGGCTCTCGGAGCTGCCAATGCGGTAGGTGACGACACCATACAGAAAGAGACTCAGGGCTATACTGTACCCGATTCGTTCACTCACGGTACATCGGCTCAGCGTATGAGGTGGTTTATGAAAGGCTATCAGACAGGTGATTACCGACAGGGCGATACCTTCAATGCGGCGACATTATAGACAAAAGACAAAAGACAAAAGACAAAAGAACAAAGACTGCCCCAAACCCCTAAAGGGGCTTAAAGAAAATATCAATAACACAATAACTCAATAACCAATAACCCAATAACCAACATCATTTACTGAAATCCACAGTCCTTCTTTCGTTGCTGCTTTGGAATGCCAGTTCAATAATCCGGATCACAGTTCGGGCATCTTCGGGTTTTACTGCCAGATCAACTTTCCCCTGAATTGAATCGCGTAAGTTGATGAAAAACTCGCGGTAATCTCCATTTTCACTTTCCACAAGTGCTTTCAGTTTTACTCCGTTAAATTCGGTAACCAGTTTTCCCCATCCCATTTCCGGCTCCTTACCCCAGTCAGGTGTGTTTGGAATTAGCCCTTTGTTTATATTATCTTCCTGAACATCCAGCCCGTATTTCACAAATGTTCCTTTTGTTCCGTGAATTTGGATAGTGGGTCCGGGAATTTTTGCAAGCATGGACGACTTCAATGTTGCGGTATGAGTGGGGTAGTGTAGCATCACATCAAAACAATCATCGGCTTTAGCCCAGGGGCGTTGCCTGCAGATATTGGCAGTAACGGCGAGGGGTAACCCAAATAAATATAATGCCTGATCGATAAGATGCGAACCTAAATCATAAAGAATTCCCGAACCGGGCAACGGATCTTCGCGCCAGTAACCTGCTGGCTGTGCTTCGGGACGGAAACGATCGAAATGGGCTTCATAATCCACCACATCACCCAATAATCCACTAAACAAGAGTTTTCTCGCAGTCTTTATATCACTTACAAACCGGCGATTGTGGTATACAGTTAGTGTTTTACCCGTTTGTTTGCTTAATTCAATCAGTTCGTCGGCTTCTGCAGCTGTGTTGGTAAATGGTTTTTCGACCACTACGTGCTTTCCGGCAAGCAATGCTTCTTTTGTCCACTGATAATGAAAGATGTTGGGCGAAGTGACTATTACCAGATCAAGGCTGGTGTCATTGATAATCTCTTCTGCACGGGGAACAATTATTGTGTCAGGATAACGGTTTTCAATAAGTTTAATCGAATCAGGATTGGCAGTACTGATTTTTGTTAACTCAAATCCTTCCACTGCGTCGATAAAAGGGGCTTGGAATACCCTTCCTGAAAATCCAAATCCAATAATGCCGGTGCGTAAATTATTCATATTAAAGTTGTTTTTTTTAATCGGTGAAACTATCAAATTCAAAGTTAAATAAAATAACGCATCATTGAATAATTAAAAATGATTTTCAGAAAAATAAAAAGATTGGAAAACTCGCATTGTCTGTTTCTTTAAACATTTTTTATCAATTGAAATTTCAAATTATGACTAACAAAGCCTCTTTCTTTTTACAAAAATGAAAACAGAGACAAAAATGAATTTGTCTCTGAAATTCTGATTTAGTTTTTTCTCTACTGCAAAAATATATTATTTCTTTGCTTCATTTCCTTTTACCTTTTCATCCACAGTTTCATCCGTTTTCACTTCTGTTTTTTCTTCTGTTTTTTCTGTTACCGGAGAGTATTCAGCGTTTTCAGCACTTTTAAGGAAGGAGGGAAGGTTCATTCCGGCCGATTTGAAGAGGTCGTCAAGGGGTGGAATGGTTTTCAGCAAGCCGGACATGAAATTCGCAGTTGAATTTTTTCCATCACTGCCATTTCCCGAATCCCAAACGGTAACTTTATCAATTTTGAGGTTTTTAACTGCTTCCACTTGCGTTTTCACCAAATCAGGTAATTTCTCTATCATTAATAACTGATAAGCTTTGTCCGCATCACCTCCGGCGGCTTTTACCACATCGGCATAACCTCGTGCCTGATTGGTCAGAATGGCAAATAATCCGCGTGCCTCGGCATCCATTTTCGCAAAAATAGCATCGGCTTCTCCCTTGGCTTGTAAGCGAATTCGTTCGGCTTCGGCTTCTGCTTCTATTACCAGTTTTTGTTTGGCAATCTGAGCAGGAACCACGATGTTGGCTGTTTCGGTGGAACGTTCGCGTTCTGCACGTGCATTTTCAGCCATTTGTTCAGCTACATACGCTTCTTCCAGCGCCTTGGCTTCCTGTACTTTTTCGGCAGCAATGGCCAGTCTGGCCGATTCGGCCTCTTTCTCACGGCGCAGAGCGTCCGATTGCGCTATCGTTATTTTAGCGGTATTTTCTCCCTGAACAGCGGTTGCATTGGCTTCGGAAGTCTTGATACGGGTAAGTTTATCTGCTTCTGCCTTACCAATCATTTCGTCTTTCATGGCAGTTGCAATGTTGATCTCGCGGTCTTTGTCAGCCACAGCTTTACCGGTTTCACCTATCTTTTCCTGTTCGGCCACCGATATTTTGGCTTCGTTAATGGCCTTTGCGGCAGCTTCTTTACCCAATGCTTCGATGTAGCCGGATTCGTCCTTGATGTCGGTCACGTTTACGTTTATCAGTTTCAGACCCACTTTTCGGAGCTCATTATCAACAACTTTGGATATCGCTTCCAGAAATTTGTCGCGGTCAGAGTTGATTTCTTCGATGGTCATGGTGGCAATTACCAGACGCAACTGCCCGAACAGAATATCGGAGGCAAGTTCTTTGATTTTATCGGGAATAAGCCCAAGCAATCTTTCGGCTGCCGTATTCATGGTTTCGGGTTCTGTAGAAATGGCAATGGTAAAGCGTGAAGGCACGTCTACGCGGATGTTTTGACGGCTCAATGCGTTGGTCAGATTGGCTTCGATAGAGAGCGGTTTCAGATCCAGATAGGCATAATCCTGAATTACCGGCCAGATAAAGGCGCCGCCGCCGTGGATACATTTGGCTGATGAACCGCCGGTGCGACCGTACACAACCAGGATTTTGTCCGATGGACAACGTTTGAAACGGGATACAAGGGCAAGGATAGTTACAAAAATAACGATTGCCAGTACTACAATAAGCGACAAGGGTGATGAAAGCATAATTTTAAATTTTATCTACGATTAATACATTTTTATTTTCAATTCTAACCACTTTCACCGTTGTGTGCGATGGTATGGGCTCAGGCGAGTCGGTCATGGCTTCCAGCTCACGCACCGAACCCTTAACGCTAATCAGAATTTTTCCGTTTCCTGTTCGGTTTTTTGGAATAGTGAGATAAACTTCGGCAGTTTTGCCAAGTGTTTCGTCCGGCTTAAATGAATCATCTTCAGCCAAACGCATAAGTTGTTTGATTACCACAAAAAATATCCCCACAAATACAATTCCAACGACAATTGCCAGAATGAAAAGAAGCGTTTTACTGCCAATTATGTTGTAAAAAGCAATACCTGCCCAGCTGAATCCCAGAAGAAAATTGATAAGATTCCGGAGCGAAAATAGCTGAAAAGGTGCATCCGTATCGCTGAAATCGCTGTCAAAGTCGGCAGCTACACCATCCATTGAATTGCCTCCGACAAAAGTCATAATGGCCTGAATGATGAAAATGATGCTTACAGGTATGGCAATGTACCAAAATGCACGAAGTAAAGGTTCTAAAGATTGAATTATTTCCATGGGTTAAAATTTTAACTCCAAAGTTAAATATATCTTATGAATATTCAAGAATAAATCACAATATAATTTTTTAAATATATTTTTAACGTAAAACATTCAAACCTCAGTTGTGGAATTTTTTACTCTTATTATTGACTGATTTACAACCCTTTTTTGACAAATTAATTCTCTGTCATTAAATTAAATATACTTACATTTGTCAATCAAATTTACTGAAAAATCAGACAGAAAATAAATGAATAAGAGAATTGCCCTGCTTGCCTTATTTGCCTTATTGGGATATGAAGCAGCTCATCTATATGGTCAGACCACAAGTGCAAGCAGTTATTTCGCTGCTCAACCGATACCTGATCGCACTGTCACATTCAATTTATCAGACCCGGGTGTGAGTAAACCGATAATCTGGGGATTGGATTTGGCCTGGTTGAGCGAATCCAATATCCGACGCGGCATAGCTTTTATGGGTGCCGATAAAGTTGACGTAGTCAGAGCATCTTTTCAGCCTACTTATCCCTTAATCAATGGTGACCTGCAAACTGCACAAATAACAGACCTGAACACCCGGCTTACGCTGATTGATTTAACCGGACCAACTACCAAAGTAGCTTTGAATTGCGATCATCCCAATGTAGATGCCTGGTACATTGGCAATGCGGTAAACTGGGCAACACTGATTGATGCTACAACCAGACGTGTGCAGGAACGTGGTCGTACAGTGGTATCAGTTGCCCCTTTCAACGAACCGGATTACGGCTGGGGGCAGTATTCCGGCCAAAACGGTCAACTCGATTTCTATAATATTGCCGGAGAGTTGAGAAAAAATCCCCGATTTGATGGTATTCGGATTTCAGGAGGCAATACACTTAACTGTGATCAGGCTTTACCCTGGTACAACTATCTGAAAAACAGGCTGGATGAAGGAAATACGCATCAACTTGCCGGAAACTTCGACAATTATGCAAACTTTTACAGAACCTTAAAAACCAACGGTCATCACGGTACGAATGATGAACTGCACAATGTGATGGAAGCTATGGTGGGGGTGGAATATGGCATGCAGACCGGTATCTGGTGGGGAACGGCCGAATACGCCCGGGGAGAATTTGTAAAAGCAAGTGATGGTGTCAGGATAGGTTATGCTGAGCATCGTCCCAACTGGACTGCTGCGTCTGTTTATCGGAGTCCTGAAGGAAAAATTCAGGCTTTCGGAGGTACATCAGAGCGGCAGGCGGTTACTACAACGTATCGTTTCCTGTCAAAAGAGATGGATGTGTATTATGATGGATACGGACCTCAGCGTGAATATACGATGGTTCTTCCGGGTGGCACCGGATACCAAAACGGACAAACAAATGCCGAAAGAGTAGTGAGTATTACTACCGGTGATGATATTCAACCGGTTATTAACGGTCGATATGTTTTAGTAAACCGCAACAGTGGAAAAGTCATGGAAGTTGCCGGAGGATCTGTTACCACTGGAGCTAATGTTCGCCAAAACAGTGTTATTGCGGGAGCTACTTTTCAGCAATGGAATGTAACGCCTGTGGATTCGAGAATTGGAGGTGATTTTAGTTATTTCACCATTACTGCCGTTCATAGTGGAAAATCGTTGGATATATTAAACTGGTCGCTATATAATGGCGGAAATATTTTAGTGTGGGACGATGCTAAAGGTGCAAATCAGCAATGGTATCTCGAATATGCCGGTGACGGGTGGTTTTATATCCGCAGCCGTCATAGCGCTAAATGCATTGAAGTGGCCAATGCAAGTACCGCCAACGAAGCGAACATTTATCAGTGGGGAAAGGATGGCGATTATAATCAGCAGTGGAGGTTTATTCCGGTTGATGCACCCGTTGAATTTGTGAAACCCGGAGTACCGGCCGGTTTAATGGCCTCTCCCAATGCCGAGTCTGTACGGCTTGACTGGACAGCCAGTCCGGATGGTGATGTAGCGGGTTACCATGTTTATCGAAAAGATACACCTGAAGGCAATTATCAGACAATTGCCCGGAATGTGAAAGGTACATCATTTGTCGATAACACTACTACGCTGAGCGGACAGTATTTCTATGCCGTTAAAGCGGTGGATTATTCGTTGAACCGTTCCGATTATTCCAATGAAGCTTCGGCAATAACTACCGGAGCTGACGATTTGGTTACGCGCCTTCAGTTTGAAAATAATACTGCCGACAGCACAATTAATCTAAATCACAGCGCAACCTACGGCACTATCAATTATGTAGGTGGCAAAGTTGGCAACAATGCTATTTCGCTGAATGGTTCAAACTCATTCGTACAACTTCCATCTAATCTGGCAAATCAGCAGGAAATCACTATTGCCACATGGATTTACTGGAAAGGTGGTGGCGCCTGGCAGCGAATTTTTGATTTTGGAAACTCTCAGTCTGAATATATGTTTTTGACTCCGAATAACGGTAGTAGTCAACTGCGCTTTTCAATAAAAAACGGAGGTGCTGAACAGCAATTGAATGCTACAGCTCTCGTTACCGCCAAATGGAATCATGTAGCGGTAACCCTTGCTGCAGGTGCAGCTCGCATGTATGTGAACGGAGTGATGGTCAGTGAATCAAATTCGATTACTATCAGCCCGATGGATTTCAAACCGGTATTAAATTACATAGGCCGGAGCCAATTTTCAGATCCGCTGCTCAATGGTTATATTGATGATTTCAGGGTGTATAATTATGCTTTGACTGCTAATGAAATTGCCGAAATTCCGGGGCTTCTTTCCGGAATTGAAGATACGGAATATGTAAGCGAAAAAAAAGTATCCGTCTATCCCATACCGGCTAAGAATATTTTGAATGTAAAATATCAGGGTGAAATCAATAACCAAAAGACCCGAATATGGGTGTATGATACAAACGGTAGATTGTTGATTAGCGTAGATATTACTGATACAAACGAAACTAAATTGAATGTATCGGAATTTCCACAGGGTGTTTACCTGCTTAAACTGACCAACAACGCTGAAACACTCGTTAAAAGATTTGTTGTAAATCATTAACCCCGGGGTAATGATTCTTTTAGAAAATAAAAAAGTATGTGCGCTCTTTTTGCACATGCTTTTATCTCTATAATTTGTTGGTTTAATCCTTTTTTAAGCCCAATGAAACAGCCATGTCAAACAATAAATTTTGGATACACAATGGCATGATTAAATACCGAATAAAAAATGATGGACGCTCAATATTCCTCCGTCAGCTGACGGATTAGGGGGCAGATATAAAAATTATTAACACATGAAATGGATAATCTGTGGAATTAAATCCGTAACGAACCACGAAATCCCCTGACGGCATAGTACGATTCTGCTCCGTTGTGATAGGTGAATATATGATTATAGCGCCGGTCACAGAATAATGCGCCTCCCAACTGCCTTATTTCAGCCGGAGTTTTCACCCAACTGGAAGTTTTGAGGTCAAACTCACCCAACTTTTGTAACTCACGATATTCATCTTCCGACAGGAGTTCAATACCCATTTCTGATGCCAGTTCCACGGCACTGGTTTTTGGCTTGAATTCTTTTCGCGCTTCCCACGCTTCGCGGTCATAGCAGAGACTTCTCCGACCCTTGGGAGTTTCGGCTGAGCAGTCCATAAAGACGTACTCGTTAGTGACATTGTCAAACCAAACTGCATCCGGCTCACCGCCTGATGCTTCCATTTCACTGAGCGACCGGAGTTTTTCAGCATTCGATGCCAGTTTTTGCTCGATATCTGCCCATTCCAGAAGTGGATGCCGGTGAAGGTCTTTTTCAAAACGATTCTTTAACACCCGGATAAGTTCCAGTTCTTGTTCCGATGTCAGGTTCTTTTTATGTTCCATGGCTGTAGTAAAATTATTTGCAAAAACAGTTTCCCGCAAATGTAAAAAAAATAAGGACAGGTAAATTCCCATCCTTATTAAAAATTATAAATTGTCAGCTGTATTATTTCATTATGAGCATTTGTTGTCTGATTGACTCTTCATGGATGGCCATCAGTACTGTTTTCATAAATTCTCCATCCATGCCCATTTTTTCGGCCTGCCCTATACGGTTTTTCAATATCTCGTCGTAGCGCTGCGCCTGCAGGATAGGCATATTATGTTCTTTTTTATACGTTCCGATTTCTTTCGATACCCGCATACGCTTTGCCAGCAGTTCGAGTAAATCATTGTCGAGAATATCTATCTGGCGACGCAATACGGTGAGACTTTCAGTGGTTTGATTGGTCTCGCGTATTACCAGTGTATCCAGTATAAGTTGCAATACTTCAGGTGTTATTTGCTGCGAAGCATCGCTCCAGGCTTTATCGGGAGTGCAGTGCGATTCAATAATCAGACCGTCGAAATTCAAATCCATGGCTTGTTGGCTGATAGATGCAATCAGTTCCCGCTTGCCTCCAATGTGTGATGGATCGCAAATAATTGGCAGATTGGGTAACTGACGGTGCAACTCAATTGGGATATGCCATTGGGGTAAGTTGCGATAAACTTTCTTGTCGGATGAGCTAAAGCCGCGGTGAATAGCTCCAATTCGGTGAATACCGGCATTGTAAATCCGTTCGATGGCACCTATCCAAAGATCCAGATCGGGGTTTACCGGGTTTTTAATCAGCACAGGGATGTCGGTTCCCACGAGTGAATCGGCTATTTCCTGTACCGAAAATGGGTTAGCTGTGGTTCGAGCACCTATCCACAGAATGTCCACATCGTTAGCAAGTGCTTCCTGTACATGTTTTGCATTGGCTACTTCCACGGCTGTGTACATGCCGAGTTCCGATTTTACACGTTTCAGCCAGGTGAGTGCTTCGGTACCCACACCTTCGAAACCTCCGGGTTTGGTACGCGGTTTCCATACGCCTGCTCTGTAAATTTTAACACCTATTTTTTGCAATGCAACGGCTGTTGCCATTACTTGCTCTTCGGTCTCGGCACTGCAGGGACCCGAAATTATAAGCGGACGCTTAGCATCAACGCCCGGTAATAATATTGATTGTAGTTCCATAAATAAAGCCCCCTTTTATTCCCCCAAAGGGGGAAAACCTGAGTGCGAAGGTTTTTATAGTTTATTTTTTGTTTTTGTGAAAATTGGTTTTAAAAGTCTCCCCTTCGGGGAGATTTAGAGGGGCTGTATTCTCTCTATCACCTCTTCCAGCATCCTTTCGGGGCTGCAAAGCGAGATGCGCAGGTATCGTTTCCCCTTATCACCGAAAATAAATCCCGGTGTGATAAATACGTTTTTCTCGTACAGAATTTTATCGGCTATTTCACCGGCGTCCTGCCATGTGTCGGCTATTTTTCCCCACACAAACATGCCCACCTGGTTTCTGTCGTAGGTACATTCCAATGTGTCCATGATCCGGAAAGCCAGTTTGCGACGACGGGCATAGACTTCGTTCATTCTGTTGTGCCACTCATCGGTATTCTGCAATGCCTGAGCGGCTGCAATCATCATGGGACGATACATGCCCGAGTCCACATTTGATTTCACTTTCAATATCCATTTCACGAACTGTTCGTTGCTTGCCAGCATGGCTATACGCCATCCGGCCATATTGTGCGACTTGCTCATGGAGTTGAGTTCAATGCAGATATCTTTTGCTCCTTCGATAGAGAGGATGCTCAACTTCCGGTCGTTGAGGATAAAACTGTAAGGATTATCGTTGCAGATGACAATATTATGTTTTCGTCCGAAGGCAACCAGTTTCTCAAATAGTTCGACGCTGGCATTTGCTCCGGTGGGCATGTTGGGATAATTGACCCACATCAGCTTCACTGTTGATAAATCCATTTGTTCCAATGCATCAAAATCGGGCTCCCAGTTATTTTTTTCATCCAGGTCGTAAGTCATTACATTTGCCTCACATATCCTGCTTGCACTGCTATATGTGGGGTAACCGGGATTGGGTACCAGCACACTGTCGCCGGGATTGACAAAAGCAAGGGTAATGTGAAGGATACCTTCTTTGGAACCGATGAGCGGCTGAATTTCAGTTGCAGGATTGAGCTCGGTGTTGTACCACCGTTTGTACCACGCTGCAAATCCGTTTCTCAGTTCGGGAATTCCTGCATAACTCTGGTAGCCGTGCACATTGGGTTTGCGGGCTTCGGTACAGAGAGCTTCGATGGTTTCTTCCGATGGTGGAAGATCGGGATTACCGATACCCAGATTGAGAACATTTTTTCCCTGTGACTTCATTTCATCAATTTCGCGCAGTTTTGCCGAAAAATAATATTCCGAAACGCTGTTCAACCGGTTTGCGGGTTTGATTGGCCCCCCGGCCCCCTCAAGGGGGAGTGAAGAAGCGGTATTCGAAGTTTGTATTTGCCCCCCAGCCCCCTCAAGGGGGAGTGAAGAAACTGTATTCGAAGTTTGTGACATTATTATATGTATTACTGTATTTTATTATTGGATTAACATTCGGTTATTTACAAAACCTAGTTTTCTTATTCCCCTTTTAGGGGGTTAGGGGGCTTTACCTTTAAGGGTTTAGGTGGCATCTGCATTTGGTGGATTAGTGGATTAGCGGATCTTCCGGTGTTTTTCCTTCTCTGTATTCACCCAATATCTGAAACTCATTGGTCAGAGGTCTTATAGCGTCCAGCGACTGACGGTAGCGTTCATAATCGTCAAAGGTCAGGTTGATGTAAAATTGATATTCCCACTCCCGTCCGATGATGGGTAAGGACTGGATTTTGGTCAGATTCATGTGATAAAAAGAAAGGACCGATAAAACTTTGGACAGGCTTCCCTCTTCGTGTGGAAGGGTGAAAACCAGTGTTGATTTATTCAGCACCATCTGGCGGTTCATTTTATAAGCCAGATCGGGTTTGGCAATAATCAAAAATCGGGTAAAATTGCGTTTATTCGTTTCAATGCCTTCAGCTAAGATTTCAAGGCCGTAGAGTTCGGCTGCTAACCGGCTGCATATTGCTGCCCTTCCTGTTATTTTATTTTCTGCAATTTCTTTGGCCGAAAGTGCGGTGTCATCAGTTTCCACAGCCCGCAGGTTTTTATGGGCGTCCAGAAAATCTTCACATTGCATCAGGGCAATCGGGTGGGAGCAAACCTCGGTGATGTCTTCCAGCTTTTGTCCCGGAAGCACTGCCAGTTGGTGCGAAATACGCAATTTGTATTCACCGATAATAAGACAACCGCTTTCGCGCAGCAGGTTGTGATTTTGAAGCAGGCTTCCGGCGATGGTATTTTCTATAGCAATGATACCCAGTAGATTATCGTCTTTGTCAATGGCTTTGAATACATCTTTGAAGGTGTGGCAGGGTACGGTTTCAACCTCTTCATTGTCAAAATATCCCCGGGCTGCAATATCGTGAAATGCCCCGCCTACTCCCTGAATAGCTATTCGTTTCATATTGTTAAGTGTATTTTAGAATTGGATCATTAAAAAAAAATCCTGCCCGAAACTTCGGGCAGGATTTTTTGATATCGTATAATTCGTTGATTTATTTCAAAATTTACACATATTTAATCCTGCCCTTACCTGCTAAAGTAAAAGTAAAAATAAAAATATGCAAATAAAGTCTTCATTATTGAATAATAGATATTTTGAATTGAACGGTACAAAAGTAATACATTTTCGAGAAACAATATCATATTGTATGATTTTTTTCAAAAAAAATTCAAAAATAACGATTTTCATATCTTTTCATTGTTTTTTGATATTAATTACACTTAATTAAGCTAATTGTAATAAGGCGTAAGTTAAAAGTACTTCATCATATTAGTTGTTTTTACACTTCTCAAAAAAATGGATGCTTTTTCAATCAATGTTACCAAAAAATAACAAGAAAAATTTATATCTTTGATGCCGGAAAAATCATCTAATATTTTTAACTATAAAAATTTAATATCTATGACTAACAAAATTGAAAAAAAGAGCTACGCGTTGCCTATTGCAATGATGTTTGCCCTGTTCTTTATGATTTCATTCGTTACAGGGTTGCCAAGTCCCATGGGGGTAATCGTAGCCAAACAGTTTGGTGCATCCAATTTCCAGTCTCAGTTGGGCTTTTTAGCCAACTTTATCGCTTATGCCTTTATGGGAATACCTGCGGGTATGATGCTGAAGAGATTTGGTTATAAAAAACTGGCACTTGCTGCCGTCGTAGTCGGATTTCTTGGAGTAGGCATCCAATGGTTGTCTGGTCAGGTTGGTAATTTTACTGTTTATCTGATGGGCGCATTTGTAGCCGGTTTCTCCATGTGTATGCTTAATACCGTTGTTAATCCGATGCTCAACACGCTTGGTGGCGGTGGTAATAAAGGAAATCAGTTGATACAGTGGGGTGGAACAATTAACTCTATCGGTGCTACCATGGTACCAATTCTTGTTGGTTATCTGATGGGTGATATTGCCGGAAGAACAATCGAAAAAGCAAGTCCTGCCCTGTTCCTTGCCATGGGTATTTTCGCTCTTGCATTTATTGTGTTGTTCTTTGTAGATATACCTGAACCACATTTACAAAAAGTAGCAGAAAAGA
>CALMZF010000239.1 GCA_937870645.1 uncultured Paludibacter sp.
ATTCCCTACGGGAAATGAATCAAAACAAAAAACATTCTTTCTATTGATATTTAAGTCCTAACGGACTATTTCTTATGTCGAACTTACGTTAATTAATTATTTTTTATTCGCAAGCCACTCTTAAACTCCCCCTTTAGGGGGTTGGGGGGCCGCAATTTTATCTATCCTTCTTTGATGTCTGCCGCCTTCAAACCCGGTGGAGAAGAAAGCGTCTACCATCTTCAGTGCCTGTTCTTCCGTAATAAATCGTGCCGGAAGAGAAATCACGTTGGCATTGTTGTGTCGGCGGGCAAGTACAGCAATTTCTTCGCTCCAGCACAGCGCAGCCCGGATACCCTGATGTTTGTTCAACACCATACTAATGCCGTTGCCGGTTCCGCAAATGGAGATGCCGTAGTCAAATTCACCTTTTTCGATAGCTGTGGCCATGGGGTGAGCATAATCGGGATAATCGCAGCTTTCAGGGCAGTCGCAGCCAAAATTTTTCAATTCAGCCGGTGATTTATCGGCAATGTGTTTCAGAATGATGTTTTTCAGTTCGTAACCGGCGTGGTCGTTGCAAATTGCAATCTTGAGTTCGTTGAAGGGTTTCATAATGGATCGTTTTTCTCACTCTCAAAGTTAATTCAGGAAGTAAAATTAATTTTCGATACCGAAAATCTCATTACTTATTTGCAAAGGTTGTGATTTTTCAGCAATCTGACAACATATATCACGTTAATTTTGTTATCAGAAACAAGTAAACAGCTAAATTACAAATTATTAAATCCGAAAATTAAGATGAGAAACGTAATAATGTTTGTGAACATTTTCATAGTAAGTGTGATGGCAAAAGCCTGCAACAGTCCGAAAACTTCTTCTGTCAATGAAAAAAACAGGGATACTGTTCCAGTAATTGTGTCGGATAAAATGAGGTTCACCGAAAGTACCTATCCTTACAACGGTGGATTTATCGTTGGTAACTTTGGATCTTCGGAACTGAACCCACTGAATAAGGAGGGGAAAGGATATCTGTTGTTTTTGAAAGACACCACCGTGACAGTACTCATTCCGGCGGATGGAAATCTGAACGCACCCCGCGGTATGTATGAAAAGGCCGGACGACTGTACATAGCCGATGTAAATAAAATAGTGGTTTACAACCTGAACGCACTGAAAGAAAAGCCGCAGACCATTCAGTTTGCACCGGAAGATATTTTTGTAAACGACCTTGCAGCGCAGGATGATACACTGTTTGCAACCGTAAGTAATACCGGGAAAATATTTACAGTAAATATTAAAGATCCGGCCAATCTGGCAAAGGAAAAGCCACAGAAATACCTGGATATTCCCGGCCCCAATGGGATTACTGTTGCTTCGGGAAAACTGTATATCAGTTCTTTTTCGCAACAGGGGAAACCCGGTGCGGATAATGTGGTGTATGTGGTCAACAACCTGAAAGTACCTAAAGCTGAAAAAATTATCACCCAACCGGGCAGTTATGATGGAATTGCTGTTTCGGAGGATGGCAGCAAGCTGTATGTAAGCAACTGGTCGCCGGCAGGAGTGATGGAGGTGGATTTGAAAACCGGGGCTGTAAAAGCCGTCAGTCTGCCGGTAGAAGTTACAGGTCCTGCCGATTTTTCGCTTTGGGACGACAAACTGATTATCCCGGATTTGGTAAAGAGCCGGGTGATAATGGTCAAAGCCCCCTAAAGTCAAAGCCCCGGCCTCACCCTAAATCCCTCTCCCAAGTGAGAGGGACTTGAAGAAGCGGTTTTATTGGATTATGTAAATTAATTTCAGGACAAGACAGGGCAATGCCGTTCTAATAAGCGAGGGTGTCACTTGGAGTGACGCCCTCGCTAAGTATTCTCTCCCTCCCCGGGAGGGAGCCGGAGGGAGGTCAAACTTCTGAAACAATAGGTAAAACTCAACATGCCAGAATAAGCCTGAATTGTGTTTACTTTTTTGTAAACCGATTTCAGGACAATACACAAAGAGACCTCCCCTAACCTCCCGAAACAAGTTTCCCGATATTAAAGCGGGACAGGCAGGGACAGGCTCTCCGAGGAGGGGAACAAGAAAATTCCCGAAAAAACTGCAAACAAATTTCAGAACAAGACTGTCTTTTCTTATTCCCCCTTTCCCGATAAATCGGGACACAGTAGGGGGTTAGGGGGCAGATCAACCTACCCACACACCAGCACTTTTCCGCTTCCGGCATATTTCACTTCCTGCGGCACGCCGGTAAATCCCACTTTGCCAAATTCAACGGCCATGGAAACAACAAGTGTAACATCCCCGGTCAGCACTGTTCGTAAATTTTCGTTGAGATGGACTTCCAGCGTTTGTTCC
This sequence comes from uncultured Paludibacter sp., assembly GCA_937870645.1. Lineage (GTDB taxonomy): Bacteria > Bacteroidota > Bacteroidia > Bacteroidales > Paludibacteraceae > UPXZ01. The sequence continues at coordinate 2,338 of CALMZF010000239.1, forward strand.
GGCAGGATATTTTCAGCCGGCAACCATTCTCCCGTTTGTGTGGCACTGATTCCATGCATGTTCTCATTGGCAGGAATATATCCTTTTGATGCTTCATCAAATAACAGATCCGATACAGCCCCGATACTCACCACCAACCGGAAATAGGGCAGTCGCTGTACATTCACCACGTCAATGGCTGTGTTTATTCGTGGAATGGTTATGCCTGCACTGAGGTTTTCCCTGTTGATCACCGCCACCGGCGCCACTCTCAGTACGGAATTAAACAGATAATTCCGGTTAAAGTTGAACCCATCCAGGGTGTATCGGTAAGAAGAAAACAGGATGTTTCTTTTTCCTTTTTCGCTATTCTCATCTGTTTTTTGGAGATTTTTGGCGAAAGCATTCAGGGCAGGAGTGAGGTTGTAATCCGCCACCCGGTGCAATCCGCCAAAAGCATATCTTAATCTTGAAGCAAATGCGGTGCATCCTATCCATTCTTTTTGATTCAAACGAAGATTTTCAAACCCGGGTGAGTTTTTTATTGCTTGTTTGGATGGACCTCCCTTTGTCCTTACAATGATTTTGTCACTTCCGCGGCGGGTGTAAAAGCTCATCCCTCCAACACTGCCTTCCAGTTGTACCGGACCTTTGATTATAGCCATATTGTTCGATGTTTATTCTGAAATACTAAACACCAAAGATATAAAAATAATTTATATAATACAAATATAACACATATATATCATATATCTATATAAAGAAGTAATATATAAGTAACATATAAGTGATATATAAGTAAAATATAAGTAATAAATATGAATTTGATATGAACAAAAGCAGGCTGGACCATATGAGAAGCCGGTTTATACATGAGTGGATCAATAGATATTACCCCCCTGACTATTGCTCACAATAAAAAAGTGTTGATGATGCACTGCATACACGATAAACTGCCCGGTAAAAATATGCAGAATATCTTGTGCACAAAGTGTACCGTTTTGTCCGAAAATTGGGATAAAATGGTGCAATATGGTGCAATATTGCGAAGTGTTTAATTATCAATGACATATAACTCGTAAAAATTATAAAAATCAGGACGGAAAGATGGTGGATTTTGCTTAAAACAGGATTATAACAGTCTGTAATGGGTATATTAAATAATTGGTGTTGATAGTTGATTTGACCTTTTGCTACAGATACCGGCAATATCTGTTTGCAGATAAATGCAGGGACAGAAGGAATGAAAGAAATGAATAAATAGCTGCATTCTTTATCCTGATATACGCTTTTTTTCAATCCTGAATATTGAATGATTGAAAATATCATTTGTTTTGTGTTAATTATTCACGACTTGGAGACCCCTTTTGATGAAAATAAAACAAATAAAACAAATAAAACAAATAAAATTGACATCAGAGATGCTTCTGAGGCATTATCAGGAATATAGTTTTATATGTAAGTCCTAATCCACGATTACGAAGTGCTGATCAATTTCAGATTTTATGATTTGATAGCTTAGATAAGAATTTTCCGGATTTTGCATTTAGGGTACGTAGAATAGTGTTTTTTGTTTTTTTTGGTGAGGTTAAAACGTTGTCTTTTTTTTTAGAATAAAGTAATTTATGTTTGTGACCCTCCGAGAGGTGTGGTAAAGTACTGGAAATTTTGTCCTTTGAGTTTGGAACTTGTGATGATAGATTTGCCGGGGAGTATGTTTCGGGTTTCATGTTTCTTGTTTCTGATTATGAGTTTTCAGACATTATTAATCACTGTTGTCCGGAAAAATATTTAGTTCCTTCGCTGCGCTCTGCCTGCCTGCCGCAGACAGGGATGACAGGAGTTTATGGGGATTTTTGGATGGGGGGGGTTGGTTGGCGGCTTCGCCACCAACCAACCCCCCCTCCCAAAAGATAAAATACTGACTGTCATTGCGAACGGAGTGAGAATTGAAAATCGGCGTAAGCCAAATCTAATATATTTCAAGAATTAAGAATTTGACCGGACAATCTCATAATTAATATTTGAAAATATCGATAGTAATCGAATGAATAATTTTGCCCTCGACTGAAAAAACGACCTCTGAATGCCCTTAAAGTTGTCCTTTTTTTTCCGAAATGAAAAAATGTATGTTTGGGACGGTTTTAAAAGGTGTTTAATGGTGACTTAAATCAATTAGCCTTTATCCGGGTAGGTAGGTGAATTTATAGTTGAAGTAAAAAAACTATGCCATTTTGTCATACCTTTTTTGTGGAGAAAAATTGAAATTGCTTTTTTGCAACCAAAATTAATATTTGAAAATAAAGGCAGAAGCGGGATAGATAATTTTGGATGGAAAGCGACGGCGTCGCCAGGAGCGACACAGAAATAGAAAATATAAAATGTCATTTATGCGACAAGAAATATTGATCTGTAAAAAAAGTATTTTACGTTTGGAGGGCTTTTATAGGAGTTCAAAAACTTGTCCTTTGATATTCATACCTGCGATGATAGATTTGCCGGGGAAAGAAGTTTCGGGATTTAGGCAGGATGGAAAAGCGAGGGCGTCGCCTGGAGCGACACCCTCGCTAAGGGCATGCATAATTAATATTTGAAAACAGCCGCTGACCGGAATTGGGTAAGTTCGTAAAAAATGAATGATGAGTGATAAATTATGATCAGTAAAAACTACAAGAACAACGTGTACCGTTTTGTCTGCTTATTGCGCAAAAATGCAGAAAGTTGAGCTAAAAATAACGGAGAATTAATTTTGTAATAATATGTCAACAATATAATTAGATTAAATCTAAATAGAGAAAATTATAAAACACACATAATCAGGCGGTAAGATGGGCTTTTAACATATAAACATAAATTAACAAAAAGTTGTCCTTTGAGAATCAGTTATGACAAGATAGATTTGCCGGAGAAAGAAGTTTCATGTTTCGGGTTTCATGTTTCGGATAAAAGTTTTGAGTTAATGAAGAATTGATATTTAAAAATAAGGATTACAAAAGGAAGAATAATTTTGCTTTCAGGCTAACTTAAATTGGGAGCGCCACTTTGAGTGGCACCCCCAATAACAAAGATAAAAATAAAATAAATCAAGAATAGAATTGCAAAAAAGGTATTACATAGAAACTGACAAACAGACATCGTATCTGGTGGAAACACTGCTGGCTAAGATGAATGAACAGGAGCAGAATATAAAACTGCTTCAGGAGTTGGTGCGTATGTTGATCCCTTCGCAGGAACCGGAGCGTTTTTATGGCAGAGAGAAGACAGCTGAGATTCTGGATATTTCTGTTGAACAATTAGATATTCTGAGAAAAAATGGCAAAATTGGATTTAGAAAAATAGAAAGATCAATAAAATACAGCAAAAAGGATATTCAGGAATTTCAGGAAAATAGCAAAGTCAGGTACGAACCAGAATAGAATGATTTGAGTTACTGCCATCTTGTTTTAGTGTATTCCACTTTTTCAGTTTGTTAATCTGACCTTATAAATCATTAGGATGTAAAAAGGAGAAAGAGATGAGGCTGACTAAAGCCTTGATAATAAAAGCGGGAAGAAAAGGCTATTGTTATTATTTGTTTAATAATACTTTCTTTTCTTATTCGCCGATTGCTTTTATTTTTTTATCTTTGTTCAATTTGTGACAATTCAAAAAAATTAAAGCCCAAATTGGAATGATTATGCTATTCGCAAATAAAATCAAACAATTAAGAGAAGAAAAGCAACTCTTCCAACGTCAATTTGTGCAAGGTGAGTGCAAACCAAACTTGTTTGAGTTTGCCGAGCCACAACAAAACGGTGCAAACAATTGGCAGCGGTCTTAGAAATCGATACGCTTATGTATTGTAATATTGAACGGGGTAGCCGTCCAATCAAGCGCGCGCAGGTGGAAGCTCTATCAAAGTTTCTCTCTATTGATGAAAAAGAATTGCTTACACTTTGGCTGGCGGATAAGGTGCTGGCGGTATTGAATACAGA
>CALMZF010000240.1 GCA_937870645.1 uncultured Paludibacter sp.
CGGTCTATCATGTAGAAAAGCTGTTTCTTGCACACTTCCAGTCCGTTAGGGATTTGTTGCTGTTCGAACTTGCGTTTCAGCATGCGTTCGATATCCTTGATTTTGAATTTTTCCTTGGAGTGAATGATGGATACCGAAACTCCCGTTTTGTTGGCACGTCCGGTACGACCGCTGCGGTGGGTATAAATTTCCACATCATCGGGCAGGTTGTAATTGATCACATGGGTCAGATCGCTTACATCCAGTCCACGGGCAGCCACATCGGTAGCTACCAGGAGTTGGATATTGCGTACGCGAAATTTGAGCATTACAGTATCGCGCTGCGATTGTGACAAGTCGCCATGCAGTGCATCGGCATTGTAACCATCCTGCATCAGTTTATCGGCCACTTCCTTGGTTTCCTGACGGGTACGGCAGAAAACAATTCCGTAAATATCGGGGTTCAGGTCCACGATGCGTTTCAGCACCAGGTAACGCTGACGGGCTTGAGACACATAATAAATATGTTCAACATTTTCAGTACCTGCATTTCGTGAGCCTACAGTAATTTCTTTGTAATCATGCATGTACTGACGGGCAATTCGTTGGATTTCAGCAGGCATGGTAGCCGAAAACAGTGTTGTACGTCGGGTATCGGGAGTTTGTTCCAGAATTTTTTCAATATCTTCTTTAAATCCCATGTTCAGCATTTCATCGGCTTCGTCGAGCACCAGAAAGTTGATATTTTGTAACTTAATCTTTCCTCTTTCGATGAGGTCAATGAGTCGACCCGGTGTGGCAACAATAATCTGCGGAGCCTGGTCGAGCTGACGAAGCTGCACCCGGATATCTTCACCGCCATAAACCGGCACAATTCGCAAACCATCCAGATTTTTGGAATATCCTTTCAGGTCGTTGGATATTTGAATACAAAGTTCGCGGGTGGGCGCCAGCACGAGTGCCTGCACCTGATGACGATCAACGTCAATCATGTTGAGGATGGGCAGTCCGAATGCAGCTGTCTTACCGGTTCCGGTTTGGGCAAGTGCCACTAAATCGGCCGACTGTGTCAGCATGAATGGAATCACCTGTTCTTGTACGGGCATAGGTTGCTCGTATCCGAGATCTTCGATAGCCGAAAGAATCCCGTCTTTTAAATTCAGTTCTTTAAATGTCATTTTGTTTTGTTTAGCACACGTTTGGAGTAGTCATCCGAAGCCCGATGAAAGCAAAACCGTAAATCATTGTTACGTGTTTCTTCTAAAAAAAAGCTTTCAACACTCTGTTAGAATAAAAAAGAAAATGTTTCCGGAAGGAAAACGTGTACCTTAAAGATATCCATCTGTCTGAACGACAGCAAAATTCAGAATTTTACCCACAACGCGCAGTTGTTTTTTAAATCGGGTGCAAAGGTACGGAAATTATTCCGAATAAAAATACAAGTATTGAATTTTGTTATTTTGTCAAAATAGAGATTATAATTCTTTCAAATATTAATTTATTTTTCTAATTTTGCAGAGAATTATCATTAAATGCAAACAACTGAATATCAAACATCTAAAATACAATTTATGAAACCAATGACAAAAAGCCCGCTGCAAATAGCACGTGCTAATTACCAGCCCAAACTTCCGGCAGCATTACTTGGCAATGTGGCTGTGGTAGAAGGTGCTGCCACAGAATCTGTTGCCGACCAGGCTGATATAAAAAATTTATTCCCCAATACGTATGGGATGCCACTGCTTAAGTTTGAACCCGGTGAAAAAAAGACTTATCCTCAGGTAAATGTAGGCGTTATCCTTTCGGGTGGACAGGCTCCGGGCGGGCACAATGTAATCAGCGGACTTTTTGACGGACTTAAACGGTTGAACCCCGCAAACAAGCTGTATGGTTTTCTGGATGGCCCCATTGGTCTGGTAGATCACAAATACATAGAATTAACCGAAAAAGGAGTGGCCGATTACCGCAATACGGGTGGTTTCGATATTATCGGGTCCGGCCGTACCAAGCTGGAAGAAGAATGGCAGTTCGACAAAGGGGTGGAAATCTGCCAAAAGCTGGGAATTAAAGCCATAGTAATCATCGGTGGTGACGACTCCAATACCAATGCCTGTGTGCTGGCTGAGTACTACAAACAAAAAGATGCCGGAATCCAGGTAATCGGTTGCCCAAAAACAATTGACGGTGACCTGAAAAACGAAATGATTGAGACCTCGTTCGGGTTTGATACCGCTTGCAAAGTGTACTCCGAACTCATCGGAAATATACAGCGTGATGCTAACTCGGCAAAAAAATACTGGCATTTTATTCGCCTGATGGGCCGTTCGGCATCACACATCACCCTGGAATGTGCACTCCAGAGCCAGCCCAACATTTGTCTTATCTCCGAAGAGGTAGAAGCAAAAAACATGACCCTGGATGATATTGTGAATAACATCGTGAAAGTGATAGTGAACCGTGGTAATGCCGGTTTGAATTTCGGTACGGTACTTATTCCCGAAGGTTTGATTGAATTCATACCGGCTATGAAAAAACTGATAGCCGAACTAAACGATATGCTGGCCGATAACGACGACTTCAATGCCATGAACACCGATGACGAACGCCGTGAATATGTAAAAGGAATGCTTACTCCTGATAGTTGCAACATATACCGCAGTCTGCCCAAAGGGATAGCCAAGCAGCTCACCCTCGATCGTGATCCTCACGGCAACATTCAGGTTTCACTCATCGAAACTGAAAAGTTGCTGATAGAGATGGTGGGTAAACGTCTGGCTCAGATGAAAGCCGAAGGTAACTACAAAGGCAAATTCTCGGCTATCAACCACTTCTTCGGTTACGAAGGCCGATGTGCCATCCCTTCCAATTTTGATGCCGACTATACCTATTCATTGGGTTACACGGCTTCCGTCCTTATTTCAGAAGGAAAAACCGGCTACATGGCTTCGGTGCGTAATCTTACCGAACCGGCAGCCGAATGGATTGCAGGAGGAGTGCCCATTACCATGATGATGAATATGGAACGCCGCAGCGGAAAAATGAAACCCGTTATTCAAAAAGCACTGGTACGCCTGGATGGTGAGCCTTTCAAATTCTTTGCAACATACCGCGAAAAATGGGAAGATGCTCAGCTTGATTATATTTATCCGGGTCCTATTCAGTATTTCGGTCCTACCGAAGTATGCGATCAGCCAACCAGAACCTTGCTGCTCGAACAGGGAAAATAATTTGGCTAAACTAAAAAATAATACTCCGCAGTTTACGTTTGCAGTAAGTTGCGGAGTTTTTTTTGTAACCGGTAATTTAATCGGTGAAAAATCATTCAGACCCGGCAGCAATGCTGGAAACGCAAAATTCGGTATATTATCCAATAATAAGTCAATACGGTTCAAAATTCTCTGAATTTCTTATCTCTTTCAAGGTAGAAAGTGAAAAAAATGGATTTTTTACCTCATATTCTTTTTAAGAAAAATAGATATTTCGACCAATTTGAATATCTTTGCAGATAAAACAGTTAAAATACGTGCTTAATGTTAAAATTTTTTACCGATAACCGAGGCTATATTTTGTGTTTACTCACGGCTGCCACTTTGTTTACATCCTGTGTCACGGCAAAGAAAACCAATTACCTGCAGAATCCCTCCATTTATATTCCCAAATATGATAACAGTGTAGGTTACGAAGAATACAAACTTGCACCGAGTGACAAACTCTATGTGAGAATGTATTCCACCGAAAAGGAAACCAATCGGCTATTCAATGGCAGCAATCAGATGATGACCTCCATGATGGGTGGCTCGTCGGACTATACGGATTTATATACCTATACCATCAAAAATGACGGAACAGTGAAACTTCCTATTGCCGAGGAGAGTATTTACTTAGCCGGAAGAAATATCCGTGAAACAAAAAAAATCATTGAAGATGCCCTGAGACCTTATATAAAGGAAGAATTTGTGGTAGATGTAAAGATCATTGGCCGGTATTTCAGCGTGATTGGAGGCGGCTCCAACGGTAAGTTTCCGATTTTAAGAGAGAAAATGAATGTTTTTCAGGCTATAGCCATGGCTGGCGATATCAGCACCTTCGGCGACCGCAGCAAAATCAAGGTATTGAGAGAAATCAACGGAACGACCAAAATCAGGGAATTTGATATTCGCAGCAAGGATATTATCAACTCTGAGTTTTACTACATACAACCCAACGATGTAATTTACATTCAAAATGTGAACGAACAGTTTTTCTCGGTGACCACATTCGGTGCTGCGCTTTCCACTGTTTTTTCCACCTTCTCGTTTGGTTTGTTTATTTACAATTTATTTACCCCTTCTACTCCTGCTTCAAATTAACCGAATATGCCACAAATACTTAACAAAGATAGAAATGGGCAATTAAAGCTGGTAAGACTAACATTGCTGGCGGGACTTGTATTGATTTTAAACTCCTGTTATACGCCCGGCAACACGCTGCTGTTGCAAAATTCAAAAGCGCTGCCCAACTACCCGAAAGCTGCATTCGAAGATTATAAAATTCAGGTGAACGACGAAGTGATGTTCCGCCTTATTACTTCGAATGAAAATTTTGCCTCACTCATTGATGCAGGCAATGTAGCTTCCTCGCAGCAGTCGAACTCGTACAGGGTGTATCCTGATGGTACCATAGATCTGCCGTTTATGGATTCGATACCGGTGGCCGGACTTACATTTACCCAGGCTGCACGCTCCATAGAGAAACGATTTAAGGATCTGATACCCGATGCTGAGGTTAATCTTACGCTGGCAAATAAATCATACACCGTAATAGGTGAAGCCGGAACAGGAATATTTCCGGTATATAAAGACCGGTTGACCATATTTCAGGCACTGGCGCAGTCCGGTGAGATTCTGCTGAGTGGCGACCGCAGGCATGTGAAGATCTTGCGTGAAACCACCAATGGTCCTG
>CALMZF010000241.1 GCA_937870645.1 uncultured Paludibacter sp.
ACCTATTGAACGATACCGGTATCGTTCTGAGGACCGACAAAAAGAGAATTTTGTTCTATGCCGCTGGCAAAGGTACCTGCATTGCCGACCTGAACGGAAACGTAATTTCGTTTTTGGGAAATATACAGGCTCCCCGCTGGTATTCCGACAGTCTGGTGGTGGGAATGGATGCCCGCAACAATGAATACAACTATACTTCGTCCCGAATTCAGCTGGTCACTGCCGATGGAAAAATGAAACAATACCTCACCGGTGAAAATGAGATGGCCATGTATCCCACTGCTTCCGGTCAGGTAGGAAAGATTGCTTATAATACCTACGAAGGTGAACTTTTTTTACTAACCGTTAATCCTGAATAAGAATGAAAACATCGCAATATTTAATAATTCTTTCCGGATTACTGCTTTTAAGTCTCCCTTTTCAGGCTCAGGATTTATCGGGTGTACGAATTCTGATCAATCCCGGTCATGGCGGTTACGATTCCGATGACCGAAATGTGGTTATCGCCCCCTATACTTCAGGAAATCAGAACGGTTTTTGGGAATCAAAATCCAATCTGGATAAAGGGTTCGCACTCCGTAGTATGCTCCTTGCTCACAATGCCGAAGCCATGATGTCACGCACACAGAACACGACTACCGACGATCTGCCGCTATCAGCTATTGTACAAATGGCCAACGAGTACAATGCTGATTTTATGCTTTCCATTCACAGCAACGCCGGTGCCGGTTCGGCCAATCATGTACTGATGCTTTATTCGGGAGTTGATACGGGTGATACGTACATTTATCCGACGCCAACTCCTTATTCCGAACTCAGCAAAGCCGTCAGTACTGAAATTGCCAAAAATATTTATTCCAATCAGATTACCACCTGGAGTTCCACCTATTCGGTGCGTGGCGACAAAACCTTTGGTCGTGTGGCTATGGGAGGCTGGTCCGATGGTTATGGGGTATTGCGGGGACTCACGGTGCCCGGAGTGATCTCCGAAGCATCCATGCACGATTATATTCCCGAAACATACCGGTTGATGAATATGGATTATAAGCGGCTGGAAGCCTGGCATTTCCTGAAATCCTTTGCCACCTACTTCAAGTCGGCAGCTCTGACCACGGGAAATATCGCCGGTTCGGTGAGGGATAAGTTTCTGCTCAACGAAGCGAATTATTTCAAATTACCAGCTTCAAAAGACATTTACCTGCCTGTTAATGGCGCTACTGTAAAGATACTTCCCGGTGATTCGGTATGCACTACTGACAACCTGTACAACGGCGTGTTTTCGTTCGAAAGCCTTCCTGCCGGAACGTACAGCCTGGTCACACAAGCAGCCGGTTATCATTCCGATACCACACAGCTAACCGTGGAAGCCAATAAAACAACTTATGCCAATATCCGGCTGAATAAAATCCGGAATACACCGCCACAGGTGGTGGAATATTCGCCCCGGGCACTTACACCCGATACGGTGATGCTTGCCAGTTCCGTAATCCGGTTGAAATTTAACTGGGATATTGATCCCGCAAGTGCCCAACAGGCATTTAGCATCACTCCGGCGGTAGCAGGTACGTTTGTTTTCAGGGAATCCAATTTTGTCATGGAATTTGTTCCCTCCGCACCCCTCGATGTATCAACGATTTACACGGTTACGCTGGCCAAGATGTTGAAACATTTCGATGGTTTGACCATGGAAAATGATTTCACTTTTCAGTTCAAAACGGCATCGAGAAATCAGCTGAAACTGATTGCTGCTTATCCGATGAAGAATGAAACGAATGTTGATTATTTACAGCCTGTATTTACTTTTGTGTTCGATAAAAAACTTCAGACCTCAGAACTGATCAACGGGGTGCAGGTGTACGATAAATCCGGAAAACTTATTGCCAAAAATCTCCGTAAACTATATCACAATACCGTGCCTGCGCCTTACGGTTCCACACAGTTAACAATGGCCGAAAATCTTGTTCCCGGCGGAAATTATATTGTAAAACTGGCAAAGGGCATCAAAGACGTTGACGTGGTATTCC
>CALMZF010000242.1 GCA_937870645.1 uncultured Paludibacter sp.
ACATCCTGTGGTGTGGTAACGGCTATTGCACCGGTAATGCCCATAGTCTGAACCAGGGTAAGATGGATATCGCCGGTACCGGGCGGAAGATCCATGATAAAAAAATCAAGTTCGCCCCAAACGGTATCCGTGATAAGTTGCTTTAAGGCATTGCTGGCCATACTGCCGCGCCATACCAGGGCGTTGGCGGGATCAACAAAAAAACCGATGGAAAGCAGTTTAACACCATATCTCTCAATAGGTTGCATCAGTTGACGGCCGTCAATTTCTTCTACAAAAGGACGTTCGTTTTCAACACCGAACATTTTGGGGATAGAAGGGCCGTGAATGTCGGCATCAAGCAAACCGACTTTGTAACCCATTGATGCCAGTGCTATTGCCAGGTTCGATGAAACGGTTGATTTTCCCACGCCGCCTTTGCCCGAAAAAACAGCAATTATATTCTTCACATCCGGTAGAATGGATGCCGGTTTGGGTTTGGGTAATTCTTTCGTTATGATGCTGATATTACCTTTAATGTCCACGTCTTCTCCAATGTATGTGATTATTGCCTGTTCGGCTGCTTTCACTACTGACTTGGCAAAGGGGTCATTGGGTTTATCAAAAAGGATGGAAAAACTAACTTTATTATTTTCAATACGCATATTATCCTGAACCATTTCAGCGCTTACGATGTCTTTCCCGGTACCCGGATAACGAACATGCTTTAATGCTTCAAGAATTAAATTTGGATAAATTGTCATCCTGTTTTATAATTTTAAAAGTGTAATACTGTTTGTTGTTTTTATTTAACAAACGAAAGCGATTATTGTTGACGCCTGAAGCGTTTAAAACTGCGATAAATATCCGGTTCGATATTTATTTCCGGTTCAATCAGCACTTTACCTGCTGCGGGACGAAATGCTATATATTTAATAGTCAGCCCTCTGTCGAGCCATTGTTGCTCGTAATAGGTTTTTATGCCAAGCACGGGATTTTTTTCATTTTCACCGGCATATATATCATCGACATGGCTCAGCACTTCAAAGTCATTTAGCTTGACCATTTCGCAGGTATAGGTGAACATGAAATTACTATCGGTCTTGAGATGTACAATTCCTGATGGTTTCAGAAATTGGAGATATGACCGGATGAAATTGGTTGCAGTGAGCCGTTTGGTGGTTTTCTTCATCTGCGGATCGGGGAAGGTCAGCCATATCTCACTGACTTCGCCGGGTGCAAAAAAATGAAAAATCATTTCAATGTTGGTACGAATAAATGCCACATTTTTCAGTTGGTTAACAAAGGCATCTTTAGCTCCTGACCAGATACGGGCACCTTTTATATCCACTCCGATGTAGTTTTTATCCGGAAATCGCCTGGCCAGCTCTACGGTGTATTCTCCTTTACCGCAACCCAGTTCGAGTACTATCGGATTGGGGTTTTGGAAATACTGTTCGTTCCATTTTCCCTTTAACTCAAATCCCTCACCACCGAGAAGCACACCGGATTTAACCTGAAACACATTGGTGAAGGTTTCTAATTCGGCAAATTTGGCTAATTTATTTTTTCCCATACTCAGTTTGCTTTCTCCACCCGTATTCCAATGTCATTAATTCCTACAAGGATGCTGTCGCGCATTCCCTGTCCTATTTTCATCTGATAAATGCCGCTGTCAGGAAAAATGACCTGCTGACGGTAAAGTACCGGCATTTCTTTGAGCGCTCCGGCACCGGTGCCCAGCCATTTTCCAAATTCGTCGGCCAGAAAACATTCAATGGTATCTTTCTGTATCATACCTTTCATATCTTTATTTTCCAGGAAAAGCCACAGGTTTTGATAGGGATAATTGCCATGATGACGAACATTGATATACAGATTGTAAGGCAGGGTTTTATCCCGGATAGCGACATTATAGGTGAGCAGGCTGTCCTTGTTCCAACCACTCGCCGACACGGTCTGATAGCTGAAATATATGTCTTTCTTATTACACGAAAGCACAGCCACACCGATAAATATCAAAACAATATATTTACTGATTTCCTTTATCATTTCTTTTTTTGAGTGTTTTGGGGGTTGAGTTTGCAGGGTTTTTAGGTCGTGCCGGACGTTGACTCCGATTCTGACTGGATGTATTTTTGTTTTTAACATCAAATCGTGTCAGACTGTCCTGTCCTACTACATTTCCATATTCTACGGGCTTTTTTTCTTCATTCAACGAAACATCCAGCTGTACCGGTTTATTACCTTTTTTATTCATCATTATGATTTCTCTGGCACGTTCGGCTGAAATCGTGACCAGATTTGCCCCGAAATTGGGAGAAGTTGAATAAGTAATCAATCCCTTGAAAATATCGGTTTTGAAGTGGAAATAGACTGCATCCTTGGTTTCGAGTTGCACTTCGCGTGAAGGCAGGTGCTTGTTGGCATCCATATATGCAT
>CALMZF010000243.1 GCA_937870645.1 uncultured Paludibacter sp.
CAGCAATTGTATGATAAGGACTGGGTACGGCGACAACTCTGGAATCGTAATTACAGTGAGTCGCGCGTACCCGAAGTGCCTACCGTGCTGCTTGAACTCCTTTCGCACCAGAATTTCCCTGACATGCGATACGGGCTCGATCCACGTTTCCGTTTTACGGCAAGCCGTGCCATGTACAAGGGCATATTGCGTTATCTGGCCAGTACCAATAACTATGAATATAAAGTACAGCCACTGCCGGTAGAGGCTTTCTGTGCTGATTTCACCGACTCCACCGAAGTAGAGCTGCGCTGGAAACCGGTGGACGACCCGCTTGAACCTACTGCAAAACCTACCGGTTATCTTGTTTATACACGCATGGAGGATGGTGGATTCGACAACGGAGAATATGTGAATTCAACCCGATTTTACAAAAAAATTGAAAGAAATAAAATTTACAGTTTCAAGGTAGAAGCTGTGAATGAGGGAGGCAGGAGTTTTCCTTCCGAAATCCTTTCAGTATGTAAAACAAATGATGATGCCAATGTAGTACTTATTGTGAATGCATTTAACCGGATTTCGGCTCCTGCCAGCTTTGTGAGCAGTGATGTTTCGGGCTTTAACAATAGCTGGGATGCCGGAGTACCCTATATCAACGATTATAAGTTTACGGGAGTTCAGACCGAATTTCGCAAAAACCGCCCCTACCGAAGTGATGAAAATCCCGGTCACGGTGCCAGTGAGGAGGGCTGGGAAGGAAAGGTAATTGCTGGAAATACCTTCGATTATCCATACCTACACGGAGAAAGTATCCGAAAAGCCGGATTTTCATTTGTTTCATGCAGTGAAAAATCGGTAACCGACGGTGACATAAAGCTGTATTGCTACCCTTTCGTGGACCTGATACTGGGCAAAGAGCGCGAGTGGACAAGTTTGAACAAAGAGGCCACACAACCCGTTTTCAGAACTTTTACCCCTGAAATGCAACAAGCTATCATGCAATACACCGATTCGGGTGGTAATCTGCTGGTAAGCGGTTCAAATATTATTTCAGATTTGGTTTTATCAAAAAACAGCACCGATCGGGATCGCTCCTTTGTGGAAAACACGCTGAAAATCAAATGGATGTCGGATAAAATAAACGACCTTCATAAGGTCAATTTTAATAACAACGAGATTAATCATTTTAAGGATTTAAATGTCTCATTTCATGCTTCCCCGAATGAAGAATCGTACTATGTGGAAGCACCGGATATCATTACCCCGAACGGTAAATTCGCTTATCAGATTTGCAAATTTGAAGAGAACAATCAGGGAGCAGGCATCGTATACGATGGAAACTACCGGATTTGTGCGCTTGGATTTCCCTTCGAAACCATCAGAGACGATCATGACCGCAATAAACTGATGAAATATGTGCTGAATTTCTTTTCGGATACAAACAGAAACATCATTTCATACAAATAAAATAAATAATATGGAACCAGAAAAAATAATAATCGGAATAACACACGGTGATATCAATGGCATAGGCTACGAAGTTATTCTAAAAGCCTTGTCGGACAATCGGGTACTGGATATGTTTGTACCGGTGATATACGGCTCGTCTAAACTGGCAGGTTTTTACAAAAAAAATCTTGATTTGCAGGGACTAAATCTGAATGTGATCAATTCACTCGAAGAAGCAAATTCGAAACGGATCAATATCATCAATTGCGTGGACGAAGAATTGAAAGTCGAGTTGGGACAGTCTACTGCTGAAGCCGGTAAAGCGGCCTACGAAGCATTGGAAAAAGCGACTGAAGATTTAAAAAAGGGAAGACTACATGCAATTGTTACGGCTCCCATAAATAAAAAAAATATTCAATCCGCTGATTTTCATTTTCCCGGTCACACCGAATATCTGGAAACAAAATTTGGTGAACAATCATCGGCTCTGATGATGCTTGTAAATGATTTCATGCGGGTGGCTGTTGTGACCGGCCATATACCCGTCAGCAATGTTGCATCGGTTATTACGGAAGACCTGATAGTGGAGAAACTGAAGATACTGAATAGTTCGCTGAAGAAAGATTTTTCAATTGTCAAACCCCGGATTGCTGTTTTGGGTTTGAATCCCCATGCAGGTGATGATGGTGTAATTGGTAATGAAGAGCAAAATGTAATAATTCCTGCCCTTAAAAAGGCCGACAGTCAGGGTATACTTTGTTTTGGGCCTTACCCTGCCGATGGTTTTTTTGGATCGGGTAATTTCCGGAATTTCGATGCCATACTGGCCATGTATCATGACCAGGGTCTGATAGCTTTCAAGACTTTGTCCATGGAAAGCGGTGTAAACTATACGGCCGGTTTATCGGTTATACGCACATCACCGGCTCACGGTACTGCCTACACGCTGGCCGGTCAAAACAAAGCATCGGAGCAATCCTTTCTGGAAGCACTGTATCTGGCTTGCGATATCTACAAAAACAGGCTGGAATACAGCGCTATGACTGCAAATCCACTGGTAATAGAGCCTAAAAGGGAAAACCACAAAAGAAATATTGAATAATATACTCCACCAATTATGGAGTTCATTCTATTCCAACAGAAAAGCACCGGAAATTCCGGTGCTTTTCTGTTGGATAATAATATAAGATATTTACATTTGATCGTCAATGAGTGATATTTTCTGCTCCAGCAGTTTGCATTCCTCTTTCAATGTTTCGATTTTTCGCTCCATCTCTTTGAGCATTCCGTCGCCTTTTTTGGAGGCAATGCTGAGGAAACCGATATTATTTTCGTAGGTGGCAATTTCAGATTTGAGATGTTCGTAAGCTCTGACAAGTTTTTCACGCTCCCGATACAGTTTGTTGTCTCCTTTGGAGGTCATATCCTTCAGGTTATTGCGGAATGTCTCCAACCTACGCTGCGAAACATCAATATTCAACTTTTCAAACTGGGCATCGAGTGCGGCACGGTATTCTTTGTATATTTTATCTTTTTCCTTGAAAGGAACATGACCTAATGCATTCCACTCGGCAGCCAGTGCACGCAGGGCAGCCAGCGATTCAGCGGCATTACCTGTTTTTTCAAAACCGGTAATTTTTGCTATCAGCTCTTTTTTCTTATCAAGATTTTGCATTTCTACACTGCGCTGACCGGATACATTTTTGTTTTTCTGTTCGAAAAAATAATCACAGGCAGTAATAAATCTTTTCCAGATATCATCGGAATATTTCTTGGCTACCGGTCCTATGGTTTTCCATTCTTTCTGCAACAGTACCAGTTGATCACCCGCTTCTTTCCAGTCAGTACTATCCTTAATGGCTTCTGCCTTTTCACAGAGTAGTTTTTTCTGTTCAAGATTCTGTGTCAGATTTGACTTTATGGATTTATAAAATTCAGCTTTGGTGGAGAAAAACTTATCGCAGGCTTTGCGGTAACGATCGAAAATTTTCTGATTAGCCTTGCGCGGTGCAAAACCCACAGAGCGCCATTCTTCCTGTGCTTCAAGTACAATTTTTGTGGCTTCGTCCCAATCCTTGTACGAACTGAATTTGGTGGTATCGATGGCTTCAATTCTTTCGCACAGCGATGCCTTCAAGGCCATATTCTCGTCTTCCACCTTGCGGATATCATCAAAGTGCGACTGATGTTTTTTATTTATTGCAGTGGATGCTGTTTTAAAGCGGTTCCAGATTTCTTCGCGAAGTTCGCGCGCTACCGGACCAAGTTCGTGCCAGTTTTCATGCAGTTTTTGCAACTGACGGAAAGCCGAAACCACATCTTCTTCGTTAGCCAACATTTCGGCAGCTTCGCACAGTTTTGTTTTTGCTTCCAGATTTTTTTTGAAATCGTATTCCCTGAGTTCGTTATTTATTTTGATCAGATCCCAGAAAGACTCCTGATACAGGTTGTATTGTTTCCAAAGTTCGTTGGTTGCTGTAGGAGGTACAGGACCGGTGTTTTTCCAGTCTTGCTGCAATTGACGAAATGCAGCTACATTGGCCGACACATCATCGTTACTCTCGACCAGCTGTTTCATTTGCTCAATAATGTGCTGTTTTTTCAGCAGATTATTGCCTTTTTCCTGTTCCTGTTGAGCATTCAGTTTTGCTTTATTGTTTCTGAATTCATTTAAGAGTTCTTTGAATTCAGTTTCAAGTTCGGTAGGTTCGGGAATAAATTCAGTTTCAACTCCGCCTTTTTCTATGAAAGCAGCCCGTTGTTCACCAACTTCTGATTTACTCTTTTTATAGAATAATTGTTTCATGGACTCAACTTCCTCTTTGACCTGCTCCACATTCTGTTCGATAAGTTCTTTCATCCGGTCACAAATTTCCTGTTTGGTCAGGTCATGTGCGACTGGAGCTTCGGGCTTTACTTCCAGTATTGGTTCGGTTGTTACTTCCTGGATTTCCTCGGGCGTAATGAGGCTTTCATTGAGGTTATCCATTTCATTCATAGTGTCAGGTGCGTCCATAATCTGTTGTTTTTTAGTATGTCAAAGTTATTTTACCTTCAACATGGGTGTCCAATTCATTTCAAAATAAAAATTTTGCAACCACAAAAATAAGATAAATTTTCAAATAATTTAATCCTTTTGTTATAATTTCTTTAGATGTTTAATTTTCCGACAGTTTTATATTTTCATTTTCGGTGCGAAATATAGGTATTTGCCTGTTGTGAGGGATTAATCTGAATGTCATTAATGCTGACGTGAGCAGGCCTTGTAACTATAAATTCCAGTGCATCGGCAATGTCTTCGGCATTCAGCGGGGTCAATCCGTTGTACACTGCTTTGGCTTTTTCGGTATCGCCATGATATCTCACTATAGAGAATTCGGTTTCGGCCATGCCGGGAGAGATAGAACTGACCCTAATCCCATGCTTCACCAGATCAATCCGAAGCCCTTTGGTAATGGCATTGACCGCATGTTTCGAAGCACAGTAGACACTTCCGGACGGATAAACTTCAATGCCGGCAATGGACGAGATATTGACTATATGACCAGCCTGACGTTCAATCATTCCGGGTACGATCAGCTTAGTCATATACAGAAGTCCTTTGACATTGGTATCGATCATCCGGTCAAAATCATCGAGCAGACTTTGGTCAAAAGGTGCTGCACCAGCAGCGAGCCCGGCATTATTGACGAGCAGATCAATACTTTTGAATTCGTCGGGCAGCGAATTGACGGCTTCTTCGCATGCCTTAAAATCACGCACATCAAAATTCAAAGCCAATACGCTGACAGAATATTTTTCACTGATTTCGGCGGTGAGTGTATCCAGTAATTCCTTTCGCCGGCCGGTTACAATCAACCGATAACCCAGCCCGGCAAGGCGAAGTGCAATTGCACGTCCAAATCCGGAAGTTGCTCCGGTTACAATAGCTGTCCTGTTCATTTCACGTTATCTTTTCCTACGTATTTCAGTTTATGCCCCATCCGGTCTTTTTTTGTCAACATATAAAACTCGTTATACTCATTGGGCTTCACTTCAATGGGCACATTTTCAACAATGGAGAGTCCGAATGCTT
Source organism: uncultured Paludibacter sp. (assembly GCA_937870645.1). Taxonomy (GTDB): domain Bacteria; phylum Bacteroidota; class Bacteroidia; order Bacteroidales; family Paludibacteraceae; genus UPXZ01. The sequence continues at coordinate 5,504 of CALMZF010000243.1, forward strand.
CGAGCCCAATCCTTTTTTTGGGATTATTTGTCATCAACCGGATTTTTGACACACCAATTTCGCGAAGTATCTGTGCTCCCACGCCGTAGTCGCGTTCGTCGGCCCGAAACCCGAGATGTAAATTGGCATCTACCGTATCCATTCCTTCTTCCTGGAGCTTATAGGCTTTAATCTTATTCATCAGTCCAATGCCACGACCTTCCTGGTTCATATACACGATAGCTCCCTTTCCCTCCTTTTCGATCAATTGCATAGCTTTGTGCAACTGTTCACCGCATTCGCAACGCATGGATCCAAATATATCGCCCGTCATACAGGATGAATGTACTCTAACCAGCACGGGTTCATCCTTTTCCCAGTCACCCTTGATGAGGACAACGTGTTCCAGCCCGTTGGATACCTGTCGGAACGGTATTAATTTGAAGTGTCCGTAAGCTGTTGGCATATCCACTTCGTCGCCTTTTTCGATGAGTGATTCGGTTCGGATACGATAGGCTATCAGGTCGGCTATAGTAATAATCTTCATTTTGAACTGGTCAGCAAGTTCAAAAAGCTGAGGTAAACGTGCCATGGAGCCATCTTGATTCATGATTTCAATGAGGGCACCTGCCGGATAGAGACCTGCCAGACGGGCAAGATCAACAGCCGCTTCGGTATGACCGGCCCGGCGCAAAACGCCTTTTGATCGGGCCCGCAGAGGGAATATATGTCCGGGTCGTCCGAACGTTTCGGGCGTTGATGCCGGATCGGCTAATGCTTTGAAGGTGGCTGCTCGGTCAGAAGCCGAAACTCCGGTAGTACAGCCTTCGAGTTTGTCGACACTAATGGTAAAGGGAGTAGAATGAATAGAAGTATTCACTTCCACCTGCATATTCAGTTCCAGCTCATCGCATCGATCTTCTATTAATGGAGCACAAAGCACTCCCCGACCATGCCTGAGCATGAAATTTACCTTCTCGGGAGTTATTTTTTCGGCAGCACAAATAAAATCGCCTTCATTTTCCCGATCTTCATCATCCACCACTATCACCATCTTTCCATTACCAAAATCTTTGATAGTTTCTTCTATCGTATTGAATTTTCTTTCCATAGTTTTTTACCCCTTATTAGTTTGTCGATAATTCGGGTTCTGTATGTTGGATTTTATTATTTTTTCCCCACAATTTCCCAAAACCGGCTACTGCATTATCCAATATCTTCATGTATTGCTCGGAGCGGAAAAGTGATGCATCGGTTACCGCTTTATAGGTCAAAAACAAACCGATGGGGAAAAGCACCGCTGAGCTTAGCCACATACCCTGATACACTTCCCAAAATCCTTCGCGAGCCATTTTATACCCCGAAGTGTCAATTATATAATAGAATATAAACATCATTACTGAAATGACAACCGGTAAGCCCAATCCGCCCTTCCGAATGATGGCACCGAGCGGAGCTCCGATGAAAAAGAAAATAAGGCAGGCAAAGGATAGCGTAAACTTACGATGCCACTCCACCTGATGCCGACGAACATAGTAAGTGGGTTCTTCGAGCATCACTTTGTTGAATTCAATTTTTTCTTTTTTAGCCCTGACATTTTGTTGCGCCACCATCATGGCTTCCTCCATTTTTTCCTGCGAAAGAGACAGAAAAAGTGAATCAATATTTATTTTTTTAGCATCCTTCTTGTTTAGTCTGACGCTATTCCTGTTTTCAAAATTTGTAAACTCCGTTTTGATCATCTCATTGGCTTGCTGGTTGCCTCTCGTTTTCACAATTTTGGATACAGAATCGATGGTATGGGTCAGTTGAACAATATCTTTACTGATATGCTGATCTTTCAATATGGATTCGTCGTAGCGGTTAAATTCAGTATCAAAATCAATCAACATTTCTTTGGTACTGAATGTTTCGCGCCGGTAAGGGATGCTGTTGGCTGATGAATTATTGCTTTGCTGTTTTAGGTTCTCAAAACTTTCGCCGTTGAGCAGGGTCAGTTTCAGGTACTTGTTATCAGCTGTAAACTGCACCCGGCCTGAGTCGGCAAGCATCACGGTGGCATTGTCAAATCCGTTGGTGAAATCATAAATCATCAGGTCCTTGAGCAACCTTTTTTCGGGCACTTTGTGCCTTACATAAAGATTAATGCCGTTGATGCCGGAATAAAATTCTCCTTCGGGAATATCAAATTCGGGCGACTTTTGTCGGAGTGAAAAAATCAGTGTCCACAATTTGGTTTGTGCAACCGGTAAAACATTATTGGAAAAGAAAAAAGCGCCTACACAAATAAATGCTATAAAGACAATGAGACCTCGCATAATCCGAAACAAGGATATTCCGGCCGATTTCATGGCTATCAGTTCAAAGTTTTCGCCAAGATTGCCAAAATTCATGAGTGCGGCCAAAAGTATGGCCAACGGCAATGCCATGGGTACAGTTTGCAGCGTAGTGTACCAAAAGAATTCAGCCAGTACTTTCCATTCCACCCCTTTTCCTATCAGTTCAGCCAGATGTTTCCAGGTGAACTGCATCATGAGAATAAGAATACAAATGAAAAAAGTCATGAAAAAGTAAGCCAAAAATGACTTGATAATATATATATCTAACTTTTTAATCCGGAACATTTATTTCTTTCTTTTTGAGTGAACAAAAGTACTTAATTTTTAGTATTTAACGAATTCAATTTAGATAAAATAACCTAAGGTTGATTTATTCTGAATATGTAATCGTTCTTCTTTTCAAATCTTCGGATAAAAAAGAAAAGGGTAGAACTTGTTACAATTACTGCCAGGAAATCGGCTACGGGAAGTGACGCCCATACACCGTTCAGCCCGAAAATGGATGGTAATACCAACACTGCCGGGATCAAAAACAGCACTTGTCTTGTAAGGCTGAGCAACATGGATATTTTGGCTTTACCGATGGACTGAAAAAAACTGGTAAAAATGACCTGAGAACCAATTAACGGAAACATAATAACAGAGATCCTGAGGGCATTGGCAGCAATTCGTTTCAATTCATCGTCGGTAGTAAAAATGCTTACTAATGCATGCGGAAACAGCGTACAAAGCAGGAAACCAAAAGTGGTAACTGAAGTAGCTATCAGGGCGGCAGTTTTAAGAGTACTAAACATCCGATCGTAATTTCGCGCTCCGTAATTATAACCCAGTATTGGCTGAATGCCCTGATTGAGACCGATAATAAACATTAGAAACAACGTAGCAATGCTGTTTTGAATGCCAAGCGCTCCAACCGCCAAATCGCCTCCTTGTTTTATTAATGCGATATTGAGTAATACAATCACCAGACTGGAAGCGATCTGCATACTGAATGGCGACATGCCTATATTCAGAATAGATTTTATTATTTGTTTGTTCAGCTGAAAATTCCTTTTTCGGAAACGAATGACCGATTTTTTCTGCATAAAATGTGTCAGCACCCACACCGTTCCCACAAAATAAGATATATTGGTTGCATGAGCCGCTCCGGCTATTCCCCAGTGAAATCCATAAATGAACAACGGAACCAGCAATACATTTATCACCCCGCATATAATCATCGTAAGCATTGCTTTTTGAGGATAACCTGAAGCCCGCATGATATTGTTAAATCCAAAATTCAAAGCAGATAAAATGCTACCGGGAATAATTACCCGCATAAATTCACGGGCATATTCGAGTGTGTTTTCACTTCCTCCGAACAGTATAAGTATTGGATCCATGAAAATTCTTGAGAATACAATAACCACTCCGGTAATAATGAAGGTAAGCATCAGGGCATTAGCCAGTATCTTTTCGGCACGGTCTTTATCACCTTCGCCCAACCGGATGGAAATACGCGATGCTGCTCCCGCACCCACCAGCATGCTGAAAGCCGACAGAAAATTCATAAACGGGAAGGTGAGCGCCAACCCCGAAATGGCCATCGGACCCACTCCCTGCCCAATGAATATACGGTCAATAATGTTGTACAGCGAAGCAATCATGGCTCCCACAATTGCCGGCAAGGAATACATCCACAATAATTTGCGGACATTCATGGTGCCCAACTTATTTTCAACTGTTGTTGTCATCTTAAATTTCTATTCATCTCTAAAATATCCCGGAACAGATTCTTCCTAAACAAAAAACGGTTTTACATTGTAAAACCGGTTTCTCTGTAAATACGTTCTTTTACTTATAAATCAATCTCAAAAGCAGCATACCAGCCTCTTAGACGTTGTGGTGAATTTTTATCCTTGCTGATACTGTTCAAGCCCCAGTCGTAACCACCTTTTACGCGGTAATCTTTCCACTGAATACCACCTCCGGCACCCAACATGACTGAAAAGCGGTTAAGTTCTTTGTTATACATATTGTAGGTACCTGAAGCAATATCAATGGGAAAACCTTCGATGATGGGTAATCCCGTCACAGTTACTTTGGATGTCTGAGCCAACCCGATATTGAAACTGGGTCCGGCATAGGCAAATATTTTTAGGCCCCAGAATATCGGCAGTGTATAGGTCAGTCTGGCAGGAATATCAATAGAGTGACCGGTGTATGAGTAATTGACCGAATCACCTGCTGTGTAAAGTTGTTGTTTATTGCCGAACAAAAATGAGTATTTCAGTCCCGTTTGAACTCCAAATCCATATTTCAGCGGGTATTCGGCTGTTGCACCCACACGGACACCATGAAACGGTGTCTTGCTCACATACTCACCGTACCGGTTGATGTGCGTGTAACCGGCTTCCATTCGGTATGCCGGTTTTTTTAGGGCTATGGTATCTTTTTTAGCGATTTGTGCAGGAAGCTCTCCGATAAAAGACAGGATAACTATAAGAATAGCAAAAAGACGGAATTTCATAAATAAGTTTTTAGAATAATCTTTCACTGTTTATTTCTGCAAAAATAAGGATAAATACCTACATACCTTCTAAATCAAAACGTTTATTAACACAAAAAGGACGAGCCGTGTTAGCGTTCGTCCATGATTTTAATTGAACAAAGATTACTGATAATCATCAAAAAGTATATCCAATTGAGATTTTAATATTGTTTTCCCTGTTTTTTCCATCGGTAGTTTTGTCCCTGTCCGTTATACCCCAGTCGTAACTTGCTCTGAGGCTTACCCCGGTGTACCGGAGACCCACACTTAGTCCTGCCTGAACATCAAGAGGATTGAAGTTGGACGGAGAAGCGTAAATGCTTGTTCCCTTCTCCGTCAGGCGGTCAACAATTTTACTTTCAACATAATACTCAGTTTGTTTATACTTGTTCAGAGCATAATTGAAATTGGGACCGGCACCTATCTGCACATAGAAATCATCGGCCAGGGGCACGGAATAGACTGCGTGCAGGGGTATGTCGAGACTCTGACCAATGACGCGGTTTTGTTTCCAGGTGCCACTGGTCCCTACAGAATTTTTAGTAATAATGGAATTGTTGTAGTTGTATAAAGCACCGGTCTGGATACCTATTTTTTCGTTGATATTGTATTGTACGAGCGGTCCGAGGTGAAATCCGTTAAGATTGCCGGCCAGTTGCGAGGCTGTGGTTTTGGGCATGGCATAACTATAGCCACCCAGTACGCCCACCTCCACTTTTTTCTGTGCAAAGATGGAAAAGCTTAAAAGAATGACAAATGCGATTGTTAATAATCGGTTGATCTTCATAATGTATGTGTTAATTTTTTCTGGTGCAAAGATAAACAAACCTTTGAGTAATGAAAAATATAAAGCCGATTTAATCCAATTGAAAAAATGGAAATTGGATTTTAAAAACAGAAACAGCCAAACCGAAGCCTGGCTGTACCTGAAAATAATTTAATTTGTCAATTAAAAGTTATAAGCAACAGCTGCTTTTAGTACATTTGATTTGAAAGTGGCATTATCAATAGATGTTTTATTGAACATTCCCCAATCATAACCGGCTTTGAGTGTGAGTTTATTCCATTTCAGTCCACCTCCTACGCCAAGCTGAAAATCAAACGGTGAAAGAATTTTCTTGTCATTGTTGAGGGGGTTCTTCAACGAATAGATATTGTCACCACCATCGGTTTTTTGCGAAAGTGCATAATTTACGTTCGGACCCCCGAAAGCAAATACGCTTACAGCATCTGATACAGGAAATGCAACAGTCAGCCGTACAGGCAGATCAATTTCATGCGCCACAATTTTTTTATTGTTAACGCCGGTACCTGTTAAATAGTTGTACAGCAATCCGGTTTGAAATCCAACAGGACCTTGTACGTTCATATCGATGATCGGACCTACATGGAACCCATTCAAAGTAGTAGTGGTAGTTGCGGTAAATCCCAAAATTGTACCCGTTGTTTTCTGACTTTCGGAACTGTATCCGGCCTGAATACCTACCTGTGCTGATGCACCCATCGTTAATACTGTAG
>CALMZF010000244.1 GCA_937870645.1 uncultured Paludibacter sp.
TGTCGGACTTATCTTTTTATGCACAATGCGGATGGAACCGCAATGTGCTGAAACATCCGGATAAATAACTTCAAGTTGGTGACTTTCAATTAGCACGACATGGTGAGATGACTGCGCCTACTAAATCCATTTGCTATTACCTCTGTTTCTTACGCACTTCTATTCTTGCCTGAGACATCCGTTCCCGCAAACCTCCCTGTTCCAGAAACTCCTTTTCCAGTGTTTTAATTTGTTGCGCCAGTAAATAAGATGTTACATTTACGACACTCAGCAATACATTGACCGAGACTTCCGGGTCAGGACTTTCTATTCCTTTTCGGTATGTTTCGTAATTTGCATCTGGTGTTCTGTGTTTTTTTGTAAGCTCTGCGTAGTAGGGATGCTGCTTATCCCAAAACTTCAGATGACGTGTCCGGATATAATCTTCATAATCTTTTTTTAGCTCTTCAAGCGATGCACGTGCTACATTGGTTAGCTTTATTTCCGTTTCTTTAGAAGTGCCCGATGCCATGCTTGCTTCTACAATATTTTGTTTGCACGACCTGGCGGACTGTACCATTTGGTCAATGGTCCGGTCATACCTGTCCAGATACTTATGTGCAAAGTAATACGTACCATCGTAGATTATCTCAGACTTCTGATAAGTTATCAAACGCTCATAGCCCCCGTGTTTTGGGATAAAACCATCATCGTTGTATTGTTTGTCCATGGTTTGTTTGTTTTATTTTGTTTTGGCGACATCGGGGACACTTACGACTGTTGTGCTTTATCGTAAAAGTCGCGATAGTCCCCCGAAAAAAAACAGAACTGCATTAAAATCACTTATTTATTTTCCGCTGCCTGCATCAGTCAAATAATTCTCACCCCACCGCCCTCTTCGCTGTCTCTTTCCAGAAATACGGAGGCATTGGTTCGTTTATATTTTCAAATTTCTTTCAATCCAATTTCTTTGAAGTATTCATAAGTACTATTATAATATTCTGGCTGCCGTGTATGATCTTCTTTGTTTCCTTCGGGAACTACAATCACCATACCCTGACGGGCACGTGTAAGCAGAACTCTGTATGCGTTCTTCAAATATAATTTTCGTTCTTCTTTATTGATATTCTGCCATTTATTACCTACGAAAGAATATGTTTTCCATTCATCTTTTGAGTATCTGAAATCACCATCCCAGGTCACGCATGCCCAATCCAGTTCAAGACCTTGCACCTGAAACTCAGTTGCCACATCTTCGAGATAATAAGAGGAACGTACATCATTTTTTTCTCCTAAAAACCAATGTACGGGGTCTGTTTCAACACGAACATCGATGGCCATAGGTTTAAGTCGATATGCTTGTGAAGAAACAACAATTCCATAACGTTCACTTCCTCTGGCCTTTTCTTTCAACCATTTCTTTGCAGTTTCCACATCTCGGGTAATTACAATAGGATATTTATCTGAGATATGTTCTAGTGTTTCTCTTGCAGCTCCTGTATCTAAGTCCAGTAATTGTTTAATGAATAATGATACATTTTCAGCTCGATATGAGCGCATTGATACAGACAAATGTAAGTCAGGATTATAAACCGTAATGCATTCGTTCTCGATTTCCTTAATTGCATCAAAAGCGTTATACTCGCTATCGGTTAAATTTGGAGAGATGTGTACTTCCCATTCGGGAAATGAGTTTTTTATTGCATAAAGCCATTCTGAGATACCAGCCTCACCAGTGTTAATTTCTTGTCCGCCACCCACTAAACATACAATAACAGCCCAATCTTTATGCCTGTCTAAACAAGATATAAGATACTCGGGTTCTGAATAAGCAAAATCGGGTTGGTTCTTTTTGCGTTTCATGAAATTGACTGTCTGCTCCTTATCCCAGGCCCTTTGTGCTTCATCAAAAATAGCAACATGGTCAAACGGTGCAGTAGGGTCAACTAAATAAGCATCTCTGTAATGATGTATTATTTGAATAAAAGCTTTAACACCTTCTCTGGCAGTACTTTTGGTTATTTTATTTCCGATTTCTTTTTGACGAAAAACTGTGTCTCTTGTTAATGCTTCTTGAAGGATTGCTACCAAAGGTCCATTGCCTGACAAAAATATACTATGTGTGTCTTTTTCTTTATCCAAATGCTTTGTTGCTATATCTAAGCCAACTAATGTTTTTCCAGCACCCGGAACACCTGTCACAAAGCATATAATTTTCTTTTTTTCAATTTGAGCACGCTCTATGATATCAGAAACGGATTTCGTAGTGGTAGTTAAATTTACTGCATCTGCATCACTCCGTGTAATCTCATTCACTGAATGATTTTTATACATTGTTACTGCTGCTTCAATGATTGTTGGTGTGGGAGAATAACTCCCTCTAACAAACTCATCGCCTTTGATTGTCTGACTTTCGTTTTGAAATCCAATACAAAAGTTCAGAATATCTTTCAAGTTCTTTTTATTCGCTTTTAGAGGTTTAATTAATTTATCCTGGTGAGAAGTTTCTATAAATTGAAATTCAAGATCGTGAGCTTCTGTTGCTACTAATATTGGAACTAGTAATGCAGTATGACTTGGTTTATGAAAGTTTTTTAAATCCAGAGCATAATCCCAAACCTGATCATAATTGGAATTTAAGTATTCTTTTTCACCAACTTTAAACTCAATAACGAATACTATATTTTGGATTATCAGCACACAATCAACACGTCTACCCATTCTGGGTATAGAAAATTCAAAAAACAATTCACCATTAAATCCAATTAAATTTTCCTTTAAAATGTCAATTTGCCTCTCCCATGATTGATTTGTATTTCTGTTGGAATCAAATTGATTTAAACTTGTAATTCGTCCAAGTATCTCATCCCTTGTTTTAATCAGAAATTGATCAATTTTATCGCTATAATAGTAGTTTAGCATTATCAATAATTGTAAGGTATATTTTGAGTTAGGCTTTCTTGTTTTTTATAGATTCTTCTACAAAATTATATAGGGTTTCTTTAAACACATCTCGCTTCTGAAATGTACTGAATTCTTTCCTATCTTTCCTGTTTCCTGCAAAGTTACAACCACTTTTTGACAGCTTCTGACACTTTCAAAAAAAGTTTATTTTTTTTGTACCATTTATCCCGAAAATCTTAGTTTTTGAATTCGGTAACAGTGACTTTGCGGGTCCATTCACTGTATTCTTTTTTGAGGCAGGGAGTAGTAATTTCGAAATCGGCAGGATACCGTTTGATTTGCTCCAGCTTGTGGAGTAAGTAACTTCCGTCAAAGACATTAAACACCACTTTCAGCCTTGTTTTTTCTATACATTCCAGACTTTGCCGGTAAAGGGCGGTGCGTTCATCGTCGCTAAAGAGGTCGTACATGCTTTCCCCCCCGGGATGAGCAATTTCTTTGGCTGGCTTCAGGGTTTTTAATACGTAGGCAGCTATCATCAGATATACGTCGTCAATCATATTCTCAAGCGTGGGTATCATTACCTTCGTTTCTTCCTTACCATCGATGGAATTAAGAATGAGTGCCGGTCGGCTGTTTTCGGATAGTTGAATATAATGAGTGGGATTTATACCACCATGATTGGGATGTGCGTATCCTACAAAAATTGTTGCAGTAGTTGTTGCCATATCGATAAATTGTGTTTTCCGGTAAACCTGCATTTTTTTGCGACATTCAGAACTGTCCTTTTAGTCACTGTTCCCGCATTATCTAAATGCACTCACAAATA
>CALMZF010000245.1 GCA_937870645.1 uncultured Paludibacter sp.
CTAAACGGGAGTGCAAAGGTAGACAAAGTTTTGAATTGAACAAAATAAATGAAAGAAAAATTTGAAATTATTTTTGAGAAAAAATCTATTTCGCTGATTATCTGTCGATTAATTCAGTTAAAATTGTAACCATTTATTAACCAAAAAGAATTAGGTAATCAGAACATATAGAATATTAATGCAGTTCTTTGTATAACCGTTAGATTGATTTTTGGAATTGCTCTATAATACAGGTCTTCAAATTGGATTTTAGCAGTTCGAAATCAACTGTTGAGCCAAGTTCCTGTTGCATGGAAGTGACTCCTTTATCGGTAAATCCGCATGGATTTATGTAACTAAAGTATTCAAGTGATGTATTTACATTGAGGGCAAAACCATGCATGGTAACAAATCGGGAGCTGCGAACACCGATTGCACATATTTTTCGGCAAGCGGGTTTTCCAGTATCAAGCCATACGCCAGTTGCCTTTTCAAAATGTTCACCCACAATATTATACTGCTGAAGACAATGAATAATTGCTTCTTCAATATTATATATGTATTGTTTGAGACCCATATTGAAATTTTCGAGATCAAAAATGGGATATCCAACCACCTGCCCGGGTCCGTGATACGTGATGTCGCCACCACGATTGGTATGAACAAACGAAGCATTCTTTGCCTGCAATTGAATGTAATCCAGCAGCATATTGTTTTCATCGCCGCTTCTTCCAAGGGTATAAACGTGGGGATGTTCGCAAAAAATCAGGTGATTTTCGGTCTGAAGTCCTTCTGCTTTTCGGTTCAGTGTTTCTGTGAACAATTTTTCCTGTTTTTCCCAGGCCTGTTTATATTCAATTAATCCCCAATCATCGTATTTCATCTGTTTATTTTTTATTTATCGGCCCCCAAATCCGTCAGCTGACAGAGGAATATTGAGCGTCTATCATTTGTTATGCGTTATTTAATCATGCCATTGTGTGTCCATTTTTTTAGGTTGGACATGGGCGTTTCATCTGTTTATTTTTTATTATTTTTTAATTAAGGACAGAGGGAACACGCCATTAATCATTTCCTTGTGTTTAAAATTTATCTCTAATGGCTGTTTCAAGCTGTTATACATTTTCAGAACTATTAAAAATTTCATTCAAAATCAACTCTTTTCAGTTTTCCCATTAAATTCACTATTTGGTTTTTTCTACGGGAAATATAACCCGAAGGATTTGCAGGGCTAAATTTACGGGGATTGGGCAGGCAAACGGCAATCAGGGCTGCCTGCGAACGGGTCAGATTTGAGGCATTAACCCCGAAATACTTCCTGGATGCTGCCTGTACACCATATATTCCATTGCCGGTTTCTATTACATTGAGATAAACCTCCATTATCCGTTCTTTGGTCCACAGGAATTCAATCAGGACGGTAAAATAGGTTTCTAATCCTTTGCGCACCCACGAACGCTGTGGCCATAGGAATACGTTTTTTGCTGTCTGTTGCGAGATGGTACTTCCACCCCGGATACGTTTTCCCTTTTTATTATGTTCCAATGCTTTTTCTATATCCCTGAAAGAGAAACCATTGTGTTCCATAAAAAGGTTATCTTCCGATGCTACCACTGCCTGAACCATATTCCGGGAGATTTTATTGAGTGGTACCCAGTCTTTCTTAATTTTCGGCGTCTCACCGTCAACCATTGCTTCTACAGACCGGATAAGCATCAAAGGAGTAATATATACCGGCACAAAACGAAGCACCAGTACCGCTAAGATACTGGAAGCAAAAAATAAAATGACTAAATTTCGCAGGAGTTTAGCTAACTTCTTCATTGCCATAATGATTAGTTAATTGCAGTCACCCGCCACCGTACGCGCCAGCGTCCGTTTTCAAAATCGTGTGTCAGAATTTCAAAATGTCCGATTTCCGAGGTGTTTTTCACATGCTGACCGATGCAGGCACATGCATCGTAATCGCCGACTTTGATAACCCTCAATGTTTCCGACACATCATCGGGAAGTTTTGAGAGATCCACGAAAGCAGCAGCCTCCTTGTATGTAAGAAATTCTTCTGTTACAGGCAGATTTTGTTGAATTACTTCATTTACTCTGTGTTCAATTTCGTTAATCTGCTCAGCAGATGGAGCTTGCGATAAAAGATAATCACATTTCGATTTCTTCCGCTCGATATGAGCGTTTTTGGATCTACCACAATTGAACATCCTGACCATAGTTTGGTTCAGAATATGCTCAGCAGTATGCATGGGCTCGTTGTAGTCTTTTTTTGGTTCGTTAAGTTGTATTTCGTCCATAATTCTTTTTAATCAATAATTTTGGCAAAATTAAAAATTTGAGTTGACAAAACATGCAGTTATAAAATATTCTCATAAAAAAAAGCCTGACGCAGCATTCACGCTACATCGGGCTTATTTTTTATTTTCCAGAATACTACTGTTTCTTCAGCACAAAAGCCGAGCGAGCGGGGATGTAGAGTTTCAGCCATTGCTTGCCCATGTATTCTTCGGGAGCGGGCTGGGTGAAATGCTCCACGGATTCGTCAATGAGGCCGTGCCCGTCGAAGAGCGGATTATCGGTATTGAGCACTACTTTATAGCTTCCCGGTTCGGCCAGAATGCCATAATCGGTGTATGAATTTGTTCCGTGGAAATTGAAAACGAACACCAAATCGTTGCGTTGATAAGCCAGCACCTGATCGCCTTCATTGTCCCAAAGCTGGTAAAGAGGCGTTTCATTAAAATGTTTCACCGAATGAATCAACCGTATCATTGCCCGGTCAAATTCGCCCAGTCCGTGATAGATATAATCGGGATTATCCACTAATTCCCATTGACGGCGGGCGTATTTGTACGACCAGCCGTTGCCTTCGCGGGGAAAATCAATCCATTCGGGATGACCGAATTCATTGCCCATAAAGTTGAGATAACCGCCATTGATGGTGGTAGAAGTCACCAGCCGAATCATTTTATGCAGTGCGATGCCCCGTTCTACCCTGAAATTTTGATCACCCTTTTGCATGTGCCAGTACATATCGGCATCAATGAGGCGGAAAATAATGGTTTTGTCGCCTACCAGAGCCTGATCGTGACTTTCGGCATAACTGATGGTTCGTTCGTCGGCCCGCCGGTTGGTGAGTTCCCAGTAAATATGGCCTACTTTCCAGTCTTCATCTTTCACTTCCTTGATGTATTTTATCCAGAAATCGGGAATACCCATGGCCATGCGGTAATCGAAACCAAATCCCCCATCGCTGATTTTGGAAGCCAGTCCGGGTATTCCGCTCACTTCTTCGGCTATGGTTATGGCATGTGGATTCACTTCGTGAATAAGTTTATTGACCAGTGTAAGATAACAAATAGCGTCGCCATCCTGATTGAGGTTGTAATAGGAACCATATCCGTTGAAATCTTCGCCTAGTCCGTGACTGCGGTAAAGCATGGACGTGACGCCATCGAATCGGAAGCCATCAAATTTATATTCATCGAGCCAGAACTTACAGTTGGAAAGTAAAAAATGCAACACGGATGGTTTGGCATAATCGAAGCACAGCGAATCCCAGGCGGGATGCTCGCGGCGTTCGCCTCCGTGGAAATACTGATAGGGAGTTCCGTCAAATCGTCCCAGACCTTCCACCTCGTTTTTCACTGCGTGAGAATGTACAATATCCATGATGACTGCTACTCCCATTTCGTGCGCCTGATCTATCAGACGTTTGAGCTCTTCGGGTGTACCAAACCGCGACGACGCGGCAAAGAAACTGGAAACATGATATCCGAAAGATCCGTAGTAGGGATGCTCCTGAATAGCCATGATTTGGATGCAGTTATATCCATCGTTCACTATGCGTGGCAAAACGGTACGCCTGAACTCATCGTAAGTAGATACTTTTTCTTCGGAACTGGACATTCCGATGTGGCATTCGTAAATGAGCAGGGGTTTTGTATCGGGCACAAATTTATCCACCTTGAACTGGAAGGGATTTTCCGGATTCCAGACCTGTGCACTGAATATTTTGGTATGTTCGTCCTGAATAACTCGGCGTGCCCATGCCGGAATGGGTTCTCCCGAGCCGCCTTCCCATTCCCC
>CALMZF010000246.1 GCA_937870645.1 uncultured Paludibacter sp.
AAAACATCATGGAAATCAATCCCAGTCCGCCGAAAACCAGTGCGATTAAATGTGTGAATTTTCGTGAAATTCTTTTGGCCAGTACCGGCAACAGAAATGCCACAGCTGCGGCAAAAAGGCTGTAAGCCCCAAAAAGTATACCCACCCAATTGGCACCGATATTGTATAAGGCTGATTTTGTGTCGGTTGCGCCGAAATGATATTCGGTGATGGCCGGTATGGCATAAATCCACAAAGAAAACAGCGCTACCCAAGTAAAAAACTGAACCAGCGCCAGTTGTCCCATAGTTTTGGGCATATTGAGCAGGTCGGTCATGATTTCCACCATGCCGTTGGTTTTATCTCTGTTACGAAGTGCGGCCACGGCAACAAACAAAACTGCCACCAACAAAAATAATCCACCCAAAACATAAATCTGAACATCGAGTGTGAAGAAATAAACCAGAGCAACAATAACAGCACCAATCAAGCCAAACAACAACCCGAATTTCTTAAATTTTTCGGGTGCTACAACAGGACTGAATGAATTGTCAACTTGTTTATCAGCAGTACTCTCGGAGGCAAAACTGTTGAGTTCTTCCGGCGGGTATTCTTTGGTGGTAAAAATAGTGATAAGAACAGACGTCAGAAAAACAGCACCACCAGCATAGAATGACCATCGAACGGTGTCGGGAATGGCCTGATCGCCGACCGGGACATTAGATACATTGAACCAGTTGGTGAGTATATAAGGCATTGCCGAACCGGCAACAGCACCCAGTCCGATAAAGAAACTCTGCATCGAAAAACCAAGCGTGCGTTGTTCGAAAGGCAGCATATCGCCGACAAATGCCCTGAAAGGTTCCATGGAGACATTGATGGAGGCGTCCATAATCCAAAGCAAACCAGCTGCCACCCAGAGTGATGGAGAATTAGGCATAAACAGTAGTATGGTCGAGGCCAAAATAGCTCCGGTCAGGAAGAACGGTTTTCTTCTTCCCAACCGGTTCCAGGTTTTATCGCTCCAATGACCAATAATAGGTTGAATAATCAGTCCGGTAACGGGAGCAGCCAGCCAGAGAATGGGAATGTTGCCTATATCAGCACCCAGACTTTCAAAAATACGGCTCACATTCGCATTTTGCAGTGCAAATCCGAATTGAATACCCAGAAAACCAAAACTCATGTTCCAGATTTGCCAGAAGTTTAAACGGGGTTTGACGTTTGACGTTTGACGTTTAACGTTTGAGGTTTGACGCTCGATGTTTGACGTTGTTTTGTTGTTGTTATTTGCCATTTTATTTTATTTGTCAGAAAACTTAAATTGTAATAGTGAAACATTGAAACAAAAAAAGTTGTACGTAGAACATTAAACATCAAACATGTTTGAATTTATTTCCTTTTAATTCTGAACTTTTTAAGTAATTCATCAAAGATTTTATTCCTGCAATAATTTTTTCAGTTTCTTCGTGAAGGGTTTTACGATTTTCTTCCGATATATATTCAAAATCGGCTGCACGATAGAGTTGAGATTGTACTTCATTACAAGACCCCAACGAAAATGACAGGAAATTAATAAATTCTTTATTTCCTTCTCTACCGAAACCTTCTGCAATATTATCCATTACAGAACCTGATGAACGGGAAATTTGATCTTTTAATGAAAAGTCCCGAATGAATTTATCAGTTAATGTATATTTATGAATTTCTTTACATAATATTTTTGCATTTTTCCAAATTTCCAAATCTTCGAACTTTTGAATAGTTGCCATAATTGCTATAATTAGTTGTAAAATAAACGTCATTCGCTAAACTTTGAACGCCAAACGTTAAACGTCAAACGTTTTTCGTCGTCCCCCTTACTATCAGCTTCGTTTTAATGATCCGGTTGGTGTATTGACCGTGTGTAATCCCTTTTATTTTATCAATAAGCAATTTAGCCGCCGTCTTGCCCACTTCGTAACCATGCTGCTCTACGGTGGTGAGCATGGGGTCGCATGCCAGCGCGAGATCGCCGCCCGAAAATCCACAAATGGAGATATCATCCGGAACGTTGAACCCGGCTTTTTTCACAGAGTATAAAATTCCGGAAGCAGTGTGATCATTGATTGCAAAAAACGAATCGGGCCGGTCTTCCCTGCTCAACACTTCCGGTGTCAGTTTCATGGCTGCATCGCGGGTATCACATACATATATCAGCGATTCGTCCACCGCAATATTATGCTTGCGCAGTGCATCCAGATAACCGTTTTTACGGTTTTTCGAAATTTCGAGGTGAAGTGGTGAGCTGTAAAAAGCAATCCGCCGGCAGCCTGTTTCAATCAAATGCTCCACTGCCTGCATGGCACCGGCATAATCATCCACCACTACACGGTCCGTGCGAATACCTATACATATCCGGTCGTAAAAAACGAGTGGAATATCATTGTCGAGTATTTGCTGAAAATGATCGTAGGTATTGGTTTCTTTCGAAAGACTGGTGAGCACCCCCGCTACCCTTGCACTAATGAGCGAACCGGTAATTTTGAGTTCTTTTTGATAGCTTTCGTCCGACTTGCAAAGTATGAGATTAAACCCCTCACTGAAAGTAACTTCTTCGATGCCCGAAACAATGGAGGAAAAGAAATAATGTACAACTTCAGGAACAATTACTCCTATCGTATTGTTTCTTTTCATACGCAGGTTTAACGCCATTTCGTTGGGCTTGTAGTGCATCTCTGCGGCACATTCCTTTACCAGTTCAACCGTTTTCTTACTGATATCGGGATGATTTTTCAGAGCACGCGATACCGTCGAAGGGGAAATATTCAGCTTTTTCGCAATATCGATAATGGTAATTTGTGTTTTAGCCATGAATTTGTAACATTAACTGTTTATAATCTATCAATAAATCAGGCAAATTAGGTATAAAATTTAATACATTTGCAAAATTAAGAAATTTGATTTAAATACGCTTTTTTAAAATATGTTTGTTTCTTAATCCAATTGCAATCGTTTGCGAAGTAAAAAATGGGTATTAATTCCGTTAAGTGTTGATAAATTTCGCTAATACTATAATTTTGCTTCGATATTGAGCACATCTGTGCAATACAGTGAATGAATCCCACACCTTAAAGCTAAGAAAATCTTATATAAACTTTGTACCATCAAATAAATTTTTAGTAATAAACAATATTTATAAACCTCAAAAAAAACAGAATGCATGAAGGACGCACGTTTTAATTTAAAAATTCGATCCATTTTGATCGTAGTGCTGACATTTGTGATTGGCTTCAGTGTCAATGCACAAAAAGTTTCCGTTACGGGGATAGTAAAGGATGCAACCGGAGAAACAGTTATTGGTGCCAGTGTTCTTGAAAAAGGGACAACCAATGGTATCATGACCAATGTCAACGGTGAATTCACTCTATCCGTATCGGCTAATGCTACTTTGGTAGTCAGCTATGTAGGTTACAAGACATTGGAAGTGCCAGTAGCCGGTAAAAGAAGTTTTGCAATTACTCTTCAAGAAGATGCACAGGTACTGGGCGAAGTTGAAGCCATCGGGTATGCAACGGTTAAGAAATCGGATGCAACCGGTTCGGTAACAGCCATTAAACCCGATAAAATGAACAAAGGTCTCACCACCAATGCTCAGGATATGATTGTAGGAAAAATTGCAGGGGTATCCGTAACATCCAACGGTGGTGCTCCGGGTGCAGGTTCCACAATCCGTATTCGTGGCGGATCATCGCTGAATGCGAGCAACGACCCGTTGATCGTAATTGACGGACTGGCGCTTGATAACGAAGGTATTAAAGGTGTTGCCAACTTCCTGAGTACCATCAACCCGAATGATATCGAAACATTCACTGTATTGAAAGATGCCTCGGCTACTGCCATTTACGGTTCGCGTGCATCAAACGGTGTAATCATCATCACTACCAAAAAAGGTACCAAAGGAAAAATGCGCGTATCATACGATGGAAACATGTCAGTGAGCACATTAAGCAAACAAATAGATGTTTTGACTGGTGATGAATACCGTGATTATGCCAAAAAACTGTATAAAGATCAGCCGGATGTTATTGCCAAACTCGGAACCGAAAACACCGACTGGCAAAGTCAGATTTATCAGACTGCCCTGAGCAATGACCATAATGTAAGTGTTTCGGGTATGGCGGCTATGATACCTTATCACGTTTCAGTGGGTTACACCGGTCAGAACGGTATTCTTAAAACCTCCAATTTCCAACGTGTAACCGGAGCTTTGAATTTGAATCCTACCTTCTTTAACGACGCTCTGAAAGTAAACCTGAGTTTAAAGGGAATGTACGCCAAAACACGCTATGCCGATACCGGTGCAGTA
>CALMZF010000247.1 GCA_937870645.1 uncultured Paludibacter sp.
AAAATCCGAAAAATGACTGATGATAATTGTTTACATAAGAGTTTTTCTATCTTTTACCAACTACAAGCGTGACAGTACCTTCGCCTTTCCAGGTCATTATGCCTGTAGTAAAATCAACCGAACCTATCATATGAACTGCTCCTTTACATCCCTCGAATTTTCCGGTTCCATCATCCATCACTATGTCACCTTCAAATGTTCCTTCGGGCAACTGAGTTACTGCAAATCCGGAATAGTAGAAGTAATCGCCGTTGGCACCCGTGATCTTTCCTTCTACCCAGCCAGTCAATTGCATGAGCACGGGATTTAAGTCACAACCTGTATTTATATAGTGACTTTCAGCCTGATTTACTTTGCCTAAGTGAGTGGCATTTCCTCTTACCCATCCGCCGCCTCCTATAAACATGTTAGCGGGTAGTGGGTTGCATTGAAGAGGTGAAAGAGACCTGTCCGGATCGGACGCAAATTCACATTTCCAGGGTACGGTCACCGTTTTAGGTTCCTGAACCTGCAGTTCTACCTGATCTTTCGATTTTGTTAATGCCGGAGCATTCAGTTCATCCATTCCCTGATCCAGGGTACATCCAACCAGTAAAAATAAAAGTAATCCTGAGAGTTTAATTAAAGTTTTCATCGTCTGATCTTGTTAAGAAGAAAGAAAAAATTTAGTAAAATATCTTTTTTGCAATGTCCGGCGGTTTCCTAATTTCCAAATAGGAGTGTCATTGGTTGTTAATTAGCTTACTTAGCCGGTTTTTCTCAGGTTAAAATTCTGTATTCAAACAGATTAGTCACTGTTGTCTTTGGAGAAATATGAATACATTTCAATATTTCCGGGAACCACGTTCATACACTTTTTTTTACAAAACAAATTTATCATCTGTTTGCAGCAAAAAGTTTTCTTACCGTCTCAACTTGTTTTCTGACAGTATCAAAGTGTCAAAAGAGGAATTATTTTTTGAAATCGCTGGGTTTTCGTCCGAATTCTTCGGTGAAAATGCGGCTGAAGTGGGAGAGGTTGTTAAATCCGACATCAAAGCATACCTGCGTTACATTGAGAGAAGAGGTGAGCAGCAGCTCCTTTGCTTTGTGGAGGCGGAGTGTGCGCAGGTATTCGAACACCGATTTGCCGGTCAGTGCCTTGAATTTGCGGTAAAGCTGGGCGCGGCTCATGGCTGTTTCCTGGCACAAAAGATGAATGTCAAATTCTTCGGCGGCTATATTTATTTCCATGAATGCTCTTATTTTGCTGATAAATTCATTTTCAATCAGCAGCGATTTATCCTTCAAATGTCCTTCATCGGGTGTCAGCGAGGCGAAATGCAGTTGCATTCGCTCACGCATGTCTATCAGATTTCGGAGCCTAATGCGTAGCTCTTTTTCATGAAACGGTTTTGCCAGGTAATCATCAGCGCCTTTCTCCAGTCCGGTGAGACGCGATGCGATGTCGGCTTTGGCGGTGAGCATCACCACCGGAATGTGGCTGGTACGGATGTCGTTTTTCAATTGTCCGAGCATGGCTATGCCATCCATCACAGGCATCATCACATCACTGACTATGATATCCGGTATCATTTCTACAGCCCTATTCAGTCCCGCTTCACCATCGGAAGCACTTATCACCTGATATTCCGCAGCCAGAATATGTTGCAGGTATTCGGTCAGATCGGCGTTATCTTCCACGATAAGCACTACCGGAGCATTTTCGTCTGAAGGTTTTATTTCAGGTGACTTCTCACTACTTGTAACCCCGACGGTATCTGAAATTTCATCTTTTGAGGTTTCGGTTTCTGTTATTTGCTCCTTGACAGGTGCCTCGTTGGTCACAGGAAGCGTGATTGTAAACAGAGTTCCCACTCCCGGTTCACTCTCCACGCTCACGGTGCCGTTCATCAGAGCTATTAATTCCCGCGTAAGCGCCAGTCCCAATCCCGAGCCGCTTTGCGACTGAAGCAGCGGATTTTCAACGCGGTAAAACCGGTCGAAAATCTGTGGCAGATGTTCGGCCGCAATTCCCGAACCGTTGTCTTTCACACGGATTGAAAACGTATGTGGGTTTAGGGAGTTTTCGGTCGCCAGTTCCACTTTTCCATTATTTGGAGTAAATTTCAGTGCGTTGGAGAGCAGGTTGGAGACAATCTGCATCAATTTATCCGCATCAAAATCCATCAAAAACTCCCCAATATGAGGCGAATACTTCAGGTCGATGTTTTTTTCCAGTGCCACAGAACTGAACGAACCCACAAGATACCGCAACTGAGTGATAATGTCCTGCTGCAGGCAATTTACGGTCATGGCACCGGCTTCGAGCCTCGCCATATCGAGCAGATCGTTGACCAGATGCAGTAAAGCATACCCGCTCTGAATAATTTTTTCAGTTCCTTTTTTGAGCCATTCTTCCGGTTTTTCCTTTACCAACTTTGCCATGCCCAAAATAATTGTAAGAGGTGTCCGAAACTCGTGTGAGATATTGGTGAGCAGTTTTGTTTTGGTTTCATCCAGTTCTTTCAGTCGGGTGGCTTCGGCTTGCTTCAGCTCCCAGAGCTGCTTTTTCTGATTGATGTTGTTGATAATGATAATGAGTGTGTAACCGGCCTGCCAGGTAAGATTGACAATAAAAAACAATTTGTTTTGGAAATCGGTCAACTCGTGTGTTGGTGAAAATACGGTTTCTAAAATCACGGTGGCAATCAACGTGAGAATATAGACTATAAACAAACCCAGGGTTAACCGCGGGTTTTGCATATTGATGGACATGAACAGGATAGAAAAACCCGTGACGAGAAGTCCTCCGGAATGAAGCAGTCCTCCGAGCCGGATCATGAAGTAACATGTGACCAGAATAATCGATAACTGCACGGGAAACAGCAGCCAGTGGTAATTTCGCTTTGTAAAAGGTAATCCAAACAGAACGGGAAGTGATAATGCGATGAGCACCAGTCCGTATTCCACAATGGTAGGTATGTCCAGCAACAGTGCAAGCAACGTCATACCCGCTATGGAGAAAGTGGAAGCAAAGGAACTTAGCCAGATATTTTTCCTGATAGTGAGGGTGTTGTCGTCAATCCCCGGAAAAGTTAATTTCCGGGTTTGCCACTCATCGATTGATTGCAGAATTTTTTTCATTTTTTCAATTTCCAATTGTCTGTAAGTTGACGATGGAAGAAAGCGGATAATGAGCTGAATTTGAGAATGATTTATCTGAAACCACACGCCGGAAAAAATCTGGTTTATGTATATTCTAATTCATTCATATACAATGTAAAAACACTTTTTATGCCGTAATAGTTTTTTAAAAATAATAATACTAAATCACCTGCTGTAAGTTATTGCTGGTTCGGGTACCATTGGCAATGCACCAACATCATTCTTTTGTTTATTACGAATCGGTTTTACAACAAATTGTTACATATTTATGCGAAAACTATAAATATAATAGATAAATTATGTTTTATTAATCAAAATGCAATCAAAATCGTATTGAATTATACAAAATATAACATTGTTGACGAGGAATAATTGTTTATAATTTGTTTTAAAAGTATTATTGTCGTTTTATGTGTTAATAAATTCATTTTCAGGTACTTTAATCTAAAAAAAAAGCATGCATTATGAAAACTTTGAAATCTGTTCTGGACGAAGACTTCAGTAAAAAAACAAAAAATGAATTGATTGAATTGTTGACAGCATTGGAAAGCGCATTAACACCACAGGTGTACGAACGAATTAGCGGGATTTTACCTTCAGAACTACAAGGTCTAACCAAAAAAGAGATTGTTGATATTGCAGAAAGTTTCAAAGCGGGTTATGATCCCGGCTGGGAAAGTTCGGTAGCAAAACTATCATCCGATGTAATGAAATTGATTTTTGGTCAGATGGCTGCGGATGAAAAAGGATTTAGA
>CALMZF010000248.1 GCA_937870645.1 uncultured Paludibacter sp.
TTTTTAATTACTGCACCATCTATATGATGTGCCAATACTCCATAACTGGCAAAACAATCATAAAAAGTGCAATGATCGACAATGAAAACAGGACCCGGAGTTGCATCTACACCATCATGATCCCGGATATAGATTGCATCACTGCCTATTTTCGAAAAGGTAGAGCTAGCCACCGAGAAATATTTGACGCTACCAATTGCGGCTGCTACATGGCCGGCGACATAAATGCCTTCTTTCTTGATATTCTTAAAAATGCATCCCGAAATTAATAACGAATCGATTTGGCCTGCATATATTCCGTCAGTGATTGCATGCCCGTCGGTTCCGGCATCATTGATAAAGTTTATCAATTCGCAGTTTTTTAACCTGACGCTATATCCAATTGAGTCTAAAGCAATACCACCCACACTTTTCATCACTCCTTTTGAACCATCGAGAATTACTCCAGTCAGATTAATGTCAGCTTTTGACCTTATTAAATAGCCACCATCGTCGGATGTCCAGACAGGTTTATTAACCAAAGCAGGTGATCCTTGAATTGTTATACCTTCTTTAACGGTTAAGGTAGCAGACTCTACATACAGCCCGCCATCGGTTATCAGTTCAATAACGTCACCTGGTTTAGCAGTTGCAATTGCTGCGGATATTTTATCCTTTCCCGCTTCAACATAGATAGCATTCGCAAGTTTAGGCCACCATCGCGGATCTCCAATCGTATTTCCATCGTCGCCAACCTTATAGGCGGGTGATGTAGTGGCAAGGCTGAAGTCCCCTTTTGCCGGATCGGCATAACCGGGATCGGCATTCACCATATTCAATGCCTGCCCGGTATGCATATTATATTCCGCATTGAAGAAAAGACTGTTGGTGACAACAGAATGATCCCCATACAGATAGTAAGATGTGTTACCGATATTGGTGGTGTTTGTGAAGATCGTATTACGGATAATGTTGTAATCGGATTTATGCGTCAGTATGCGGTTTGTGTTATGAAGTGTAACATGATTCATTACGAGGATTGGACCAGGTGTAGCAAGGTTGTCGTCCGCGTCGTCAATATATACCGCTTCTGCCCCAATTGTGTTGAATGTCGAGTTTTCAATGGAGACATATTTTACGGCTCCGGGCAAAGTTGTATTTGCTTCAAACAGGATACCTTGTTCAACAATATTAGCAAAAGTACAGCCTGTGATGATCAAGGAATCGGGTTGAGATGCCGATGTGCCATAAATTGCTTTTCCACCTGTTCCCGCCGGGTCCGACATGTTGATAAAATCACAATTGATGATTTTCACGTTTCCCCCTACAAGCCGGAGGTCAAGTGCGCCAATGGTTTTTGAAGCACCTTGAGCCCCATCGAAAACTATTCCCTTCAACGTAAGAGCAGCGGAAAGCTTTACAGTATAGTTTGGATCGTCGGATGCCCACACTGGTTTGGTGGTAAGACCTGCCATAGCACGAATGGTGATTGGCTTATCGATCGTTAACCGGGCTGCTTCAAGATACACTCCGCCGTTGGTAACAAGCTCAAGGATGTCGCCTGGAGCAGCAGATGCGCAAGCAGCCGAGAGTGTTTCATTTCCGGCCGTAACCGGTATAATATTTTGTGCAAGTATACGCAGGGACCATAGTCCCAGTAGCATAGTAAGAACTAGAAGTTTTTTCATAATTGTTTTTTTTGTAAGATGAATGAAGTCACTGTAACAATAGCATCGTTTTTGAATTTAACTTGATACTATTTCGCCAAAATCATTTTCCTTGTTTTCACATAAGAGCCGGCTTGCATTCTGTAATAATAAATACCGTCGGGAAGTGATGAAGCGATCAGGTTCACATCATAGTTTCCAGCTTTTTGCTCCTCATTTATCAGTGTTCTGACTTCTTTGCCAAACACATTATACACTTTCAAAACTACTTTCCCGGTAACCGGCAAAGTATAAGTTATTTTAGTAGTAGCTTTAAAAGGATTGGGATAATTCTGATTCAATTCATAACGAACAGGGATTTTACTGTCAGGAACAGCTGTGAATCCGGTTATTTCAAGAACCGATGTTGAATCCAGTATTGAATAATTACCCGCGTAATCGTACGCAAATACGGCATAATAAAATGAATCTGAAGATTCCGCTGTTGTATCAATACACGATTCGCCGTTTCCCTGGTAAATAAGTACTCCATCATGCGCGTTTGCAGGATACCCATCCGTTTTTCTTAAGATAACCACTCCCATAAAATCTGGAGCCGGTGGTATTTCGCCTGAAAGCGAAACTTCATCGATAGACAGATTACCGCTTCCTGCTGATTCAGACGGTACAATAAAATCCAGGCTGAAGATGTTCTTAAAATCAAACTTTGGATTTTTATTTGCATGCCAACTCAATCCTTGTAAAGTGGATAAATCGAGTTGAGCATGTTTCCATTCAGTGGATGATAAATCCTGGTCTTCTGCATACCACCAATCATCTGACTTCCCATTATGGTCGTTATCCTGTTCAACTATAATCCTGATAGCCCTGTTGGAACCGTCTCCTTTATACCAGAAATCCAGGTTTTTAAACAAATGATACTCTGAATATTCGTGTATTCCCTTTATAGCGGCGTATTCGTCCCATGCAGCAGTAATATTATAATTGATTTGCATACCCTTGCCCACATAACCCGGATTTATTTGCACTAATGATCCGGTGCTGGTTCCGCTTCCGCTGCCCTCAAATCCATCAAGCCCATCTTCAAAAGAGGCTACCTGTTTCTCAAGAGGGATATTCCTGGTCGGATTTTTCCAGGTTAAATCTACCTTTCCGTTTGAGAGTGTACCCTTTAAATCTGTGGCAGGAGGGGGCGCAACAATATCAGGAATGACTACTACATTGCCTATTGCATACTTTTTGAAAGGTGTAATTTCTCCATCATAGATCACCGCATAAATATGATATATTCCCGGTGTGATATTTTTAACATCCCAGAGGTAATAGTTAAGCGGATCAGTTATTTTGATAGAACCGGCAATTAATGTGCCTGCCTGAGCTGTGTCAGTTGTGAAATATAAATCTACACGAGCAGTTGCGCTATCGCTGGGTTCGGCAACGTCTATCCATTTAATTGTATAATTATAACTTGTCGAGTCGCTGGTATTGCCGGGAGCTATGAAGTAAAAACCAGGAAGTACTGTTTTGCTTCTTACACCACTGGAATAGAATGTTAAGCTGTCGACAATGTTGTTATCGACATCTATTGCATCAAAATGCATATAATTGCCATCTACTTTGAATTTGACATAATCGTATACAGATTTCGTAGTATTTACCCACCATCCGGTTTGATAGTCATACCTGGCTGCACCAAAACTGCCGGCAAGCATCTGTAATCTGCCTTGTCCGGGTTCACATCCGTATTCATTCACAGGAGCCGCAAATGAGGCATTCAGATTCATCGGTTTTGATCTTGTATAGGTATGGTCATGCCCGTTGATAATAACATTTACGCCATAATCATCAAAGGTTTTCCACCAGTACGGAATCATGGAATCCATTTCCCCGGCATGGCCTCCGCTTGTAAAGAAGGGACTGTGGAAATAAACGATAATCCAGGTTGCATCGGTATTCTTCAGTAAATCTTTTATATAAGGCAACTGGGTCATTAATTCATCCTGTGAATTTAAGCCTATAAAAAGAGTATTACCTTGCTTAAATGAGTACCATTTTTCGTTTCCCGGTAAAACAAACTGGTTCAAAAAATTAATGCCAGATTGAGTATCATAGTAAACATGATTTGTAGGAATATAATAATTGAGTGTGTTTTCCAGGAAATTGGATCCATAATCGTAAAATTGTCTCCAAAGAAGAGGATCCATTGAATCGTCAATAATATCCCCAACCTGTAGATATATATCTGCTTTCTCGGCTGCTGCCATATTTGATATCTTCTGAAAAATGGTTGTACCAGCCTGGCAATCAGCAGCTGCTATAAAGGTGAATTTATTTGAAGTGGTATCAACGGCAGTTGTAAATGTTTTTTCAGCACCCCAAAATACACCTGATTTTAATGAATAAAATAGTACGGAAGAAGGTTTTAATGTGGGGAATGAATAATCAAACAGGTATTGCGGATCTGAACCGGTTTTGTAATTATCTCTTCTGATCCCCGGGAAAGTTCCCATTTCATAGCTATTTGTATATCCCCAGCGCAATGAATCATCTAATGCCAGATTATTCCAGGTGATAGTTAATCCATTTAAGGTATTATTGGTTGACCCCCAATGGATATTGGTAGGCAAGGTGTTTTTGGGCCACCATCTGGGGTCACCTAATGATTTTCCATCAGTGCCTGACTTATAAGCCGGTGATCCTGGAAGAAGTGTAAAATCGCCATTGACCGCGTTTGCGAACATGGGGTCTGCATTAATTATATTTGTTGTTGCAGCAGTATGGAAACTGGGAGGTGCATTCCAATAAAGGCTATTTTGGCAGGTAGTCTGGTTTCCATAAATGTAGTATGAATTAGTGCCTGTTGAGAAAATGCAGTTTCGAATGGTCGTATAATTACAGTAATGGGTATAGAGCCGGGGCGTATTATAGAAAGTAACATGGTCAATAGTAACCACCGGATCATCGCCCAGGGCCGTTCCAAGTACATAATCATTTGCTTCCACCTGTATCGCCATTGTGGCAATATTTGAAAATGTGGAATTACTGATTGTTATGTGCTTTGCAGAGCCAGGGGCAGGGACAGAAGCATCGGAAGTATAAATGATTATCCCGTACTTGCTCAAATCCTGAAAAATACAGTTTGAAATCGTCACCGAGTCTACCTGCGCTCCGCTACTGCCATAAATGGCTGTTGCGAAATTTTTAAATGTAGAATTTTTCACGGTAATATTGTAATCTCCCGCAGTACCTTTTGTAATTATTCCATTTACGGTTGCCGGAGTGCTTCCGGTTCCGTCCATTATAATGCCATCCACATATACGTTGGCATATACTTCCATTAGTCCGCCATAATCAGATGCAGCAGTACAAGCCCATATGGGTTTGTTAACGAGACCTGATTTTGCCCTTATCGTGATTGGCTTATCGGTGACGGTAAGCATGGCAGTTTCAATGTAGAGACCGCCATCGGTTATCAGTTCAATTATATCTCCCGAATTGGCCGAAGCATAAGCGGTTGCTATGCTGTCAGTACCTGCTGCTATCCGTATGGTTTTTTGTGTGATGGGAACAGGCCACCATCTGGGGTCACCTAATGATTTTCCATCAGTGCCTGAGTTGTAAGCCGGTGATCCGGGAAGAAGTGTAAAATCGCCATTTGCAGCGTTTGCAAACAGCGGGTCTGCATTAATTATATTTGTTGTTGCAGCGGTATGGAAACTGGGAGGTGCATTCCAATAAAGGCTATTTTGGCAGGTAGTCTGGTTTCCATAAATGTAGTATGAATTAGTGCCTGTTGAGAAAATGCAGTTTCGAATGGTCGTATAATTACAGTAATGGGTATAGAGCCGGGGCGTATTATAGAAAGTAACATGGTCAATAGTAACCACCGGATCATCGCCCAGGGCCGTTCCAAGTACATAATCATTTGCTTCCACCTGTATCGCCATTGTGGCAATATTTGAAAATGTGGAATTACTGATTGTTATGTGCTTTGCAGAGCCAGGGGCAGGGACAGAAGCATCGGAAGTATAAATGATTATCCCGTACTTGCTCAAATCCTGAAAAATACAGTTTGAAATCGTCACCGAGTCTACCTGCGCTCCGCTACTGCCATAAATGGCTGTTGCGAAATTTTTAAATGTAGAATTTTTCACGGTAATATTGTAATCTCCCGCAGTACCTTTTGTAATTATTCCATTTACGGTTGCCGGAGTGCTTCCGGTTCCGTCCATTATAATGCCATCCACATATACGTTGGCATATACTTCCATTAGTCCGCCATAATCAGATGCAGCAGTACAAGCCCATATGGGTTTGTTAACGAGACCTGATTTTGCCCTTATCGTGATTGGCTTATCGGTGACGGTAAGCATGGCAGTTTCAATGTAGAGACCGCCATCGGTT
>CALMZF010000249.1 GCA_937870645.1 uncultured Paludibacter sp.
GGAATTGCTCCGTATTTTCAATAAAGAAGTTTTACAAAAAGCCGAAGGCGATTTGTTCGGAAAGATTTATGAATATTTCCTTGGCAAATTCGCCATCACAGGAGCTCAAGAAGGCGGAGAGTTTTTTACGCCTATGAGTTTCCGTTAAATATGCGGGTATATGGCAAAGCGGTATTGTTTGAAAATGATATATATTTCGGGTGTTTTAATGGCAAATTGTATAAGCTTGAAAATTCAAATGGAAAATTAGAACAAGTTTTTCAGACACATGGTAGTAAGAGAAATTACCATCTGGTTTACAATGAGAATGATGATTTTCGAGCCGATTTTGAAATCTATGGAAAAGATATTAAAGGTTCTGAAAAAACAATTCTTGAATTAGGAGCAATTCTGTCAACCCCTATAGTTGATAAAGGAATTATTTATTTTGGAGATGCCAACGGACTTATTTATGCATATAAACTTAAGTGAAAACTTTTGCCAATACTCAGACTTCCTGCGATCTGAACTGCCTGTCCCGTTTTATCGGGAACTCAACTGGTTTTCAGATACAGGATTATTGCCCAATACAGCAAAAAAAGATATAGAATAAGCAGAAACAGCTTCAGATAAAGTTCCGCCACTTCCGATTGATTGGAATGTTCCATCTGTGGCTGTTTTGCAATAGCGTTGCAAGATATTTGTTTCGATTACAGCAAAATAAATACGTTTCTGTGTTTTTTTTCGGACAACAATATAAAATAATCCTTGAATCATGAGTAAATATAATCTCCTGTGGAAACATATTAAGAATAATGGTGGACAATCATTAAAACTAACTTTTGATGAAATTAAGAATATTGCAGGAATTGAAATAGACCATTCCTTCTTGAATTATAAAAAGGAATTGCTTGAATATGGCTATGAGGTGAAAAAAATTTCATTGAAAGATAAAACAGTTCTTTTTCAAAAGATTAATTGACAACTAACAAAACGGGACAAGGCAAGGGGAACTTAAAAAACCCGGAACATGAAACTTGATATAAGGGTTGACTTTTCCGAAAAGTGTGAAAAGAAATTACTATTGTCCGGTAAAATTCTAAATTCTTGATATATATTAGATTTGGCTACGCCGATTTTCAATTCTCACTACGTTCGAAATGACAGTCAGTATTTTATCTTTAAGGAGGGGGTTGGTTGGCGGCGAAGCCGCCAACCAACCCCCTCCTTACCTAAAACGCCATAATTCCCTGTCATCCCTGTCTGCGGCAGGCAGGCAGAGCGAAGCGATGGATCTAAATATTTTTACCGGACAACAATGAAAAGAAATAGAAGACAAGACTTTAACCCGCAATAATTGATTTTGTTATGACTGAAAATTACTTTATTGACACCGACAAATTTTCTATTGACAAGTTCAGAAACATTCTTCTGACAAAAGAAATTCTGCCTGGTCGGATTATTCTAAAGGAAGATTTAGACGAGCGTTTTGACTTATTAAAAACAAAGAAAATCAAAACACTTTCCGACTTGCTCGAAACTCTCAAGACTAAACAGAAAATTGACAGGTTTTCGAAAGAAACCGGATTAACGGTTGAATATCTTACAATTTTAAGACGGGAAGCTAACAGCTATGTGTCTGTTCCGGTGAAACTTATTGATTTACCATTTATTGAAACTGACATAATAAGCAAGCTTGAATTACACGGAATTAGAGACTCCAAACAATTAGTTGAAAACGCGGCAAAACTGAATGACAGACAAAATTTATCAGAAAAACACAATCTTCTCTTTGACAAATTATCAGAATTGGTTTGTCTTTGTGACTTAGTCCGAATAACAGGTGTTGGACCTGTTTTTGCGAGAATTATTTATGATTCCGGAATTTATACCGTTAAGAATTTTTTATCATACGATGCATTTGAATTATTTGAGCGTTTGACAAAAACAAATAGTGAGAAAGGATTGACAAAAGCAAAATTCACACAGAAAGATATTGAATATTGCATTGAACTTGGAAGAGATTTGCCATTAGTTGTTGAAATCTGTACGAAAAATCATAAATTCACTACCCGATACATGTGTTTGAAAATCAAATACCTGACAAAACACCTATAATATCCGTGCAAACCTTTCTGTTTTCCCTGTATATCAATCATAAAAAAACTTCCTGTTTCGGTTGTGCGAAACAGGAAGCAAAAGTTTTTTTTGAAAACCGGAAAATTTTTATTTTAAAGTAAGTCTGACATAAGAAATAGTCCGTTAGGACTTAAATATCAATAGAAAGCGTGTTTTTGTTTTGCTTCATTTCCCGTAGGGAATTGATATATTTATCCCCTAACGGGGAATTTAATTTATTTAATAACCTGGTTCTATTGATATTAATTCCCTATGGAAATACAGACAATTGTAATTAAATTTGTTAAATGAAATTTCATATCGAACTCACGTTATTTTACAAAAGTTTCCACCCATTGTGCAAAGGCTTTCATATAACTTTTTGCAAATTCAGCTGTAGACTCATTTGTCAGTTTGCCGTTTTCATCAAACAGGCTCATAGCATTGCTGATGTAAGCTTCGGGTTGGGTCATGGTAGGCATGCCAAGGAAAGCCAATACCTGACGCAGGTGATTGCTGGCGCCGAATGCACCCAGTCCACCGATGGTTACACTCACGATGGCAGCAGGTTTTCCACCCCAAACGCTTTGTCCCCACGGACGTGAAGCTATATCGATGGCATTTTTCAATACACCGGGTACTGAACGGTTGTATTCAGGTGTTACAAAGAGCACGCCGTCAAAACCTTTTACTTTTTCGCGGAAATCAACCCAGGATTTTGGTGAATTCGCATCAAACTCTTCGGTATATAATTCCAGATTACCGATTTCCAGAAATTCAAAACTCAGGGTTTCAGGTGCATTTTCAACTAAGGCTTTTGCCATTTTTTTATTGAACGATTCTTTGCGTAAGCTGCCAACGATAACGGCAATTTTCAATTGTTTCATTGTTGTTGATTATTTAGTTTGTATTTGTTTTTTAGTTACAAACCCTAAAACAATGTTTGAAAGAAATAGTTCGGAAAAATATATTTTTTACTCAATTAATAATATAAATTGACCTTGAAAATATGTTTCCCATATATCTATTTTATAAGTTTTAATTCCGATAAGGTTGAAATCCCGTTCTCATTAAATGCCTCGATGGCAAACCAGTATTGCTGATCAGTGGTCAGGGCTTTTAGCAGCAGTTCATTCTCACCGTAAATGAGCCAGGATGAGTACAGCTTATCCGGCGCTATTCCCCAGCGGATATTGTATCCCTGAGCATTTTTTACCGGTTTCCACGTGATAAGGGCGTCTCGGCGGTCGGTTTTCCGTTCCACATTAAATCCGGTCACTTTCTCCGGTTTCTTACCTTCGCCAAGTCCGAAAACACGAATGTCCGAAATAGCCAGATTGGGCGTGGGAACTTCAATGTTTTTATAGCGGATAAACCGTGTTTTCACAGCTACGGGAAGTTCTACATAATCATTGGGTGTATCGGCAAAGCTTTTACTTTTATCAATCGTCATTTCCCAGTTCTTGCCATCCGCAGAGGTCTCAATCAGGTATCGGTGTCGCAGTCCGTCAATTTTACCGTATAGGTTTGACTTGTAATCGAAATAATTAATCTGAATGGCGTGAACCGTAGCCGGGTTTTGTAAATCAATCGTAATCCATTGTTTGTCGTTATTCTTTTCGGCTACCCAGAAAGTCTTTACTTTTTCATCGGTCAATAATTCGGGGCCATGTTCAGGCAGAGAAGAGGAAGCGGTTGCCGGTTTTTTATACGAAAGCAGCATCCATCCGCTGAATTTTCCTGCATTGCCCGGTTCTGATGGCCCGAAATACGGATAATCACCAAAATAGGTATCTGCATACATCAAACCATCTTTATCGAAATACAAGGGAAACATACACAATCGTCGTTCCCAGTTGACATTGTAGGATAATGCCATGGATGCAAAATGCCAGTACTTATTTTGTGGACCAAGTACAGTGCTGCCGTGTCCCGCTCCGGTCATGAAACCACCCGGTTTGAAGCTGATGGGATTGTTGGGAGCATAGGAGTAAGGTCCCATCGAATGGTCAGCTGTATAAACTCCATCGGCATAGACGTTGAATTCCGTACCGGGCGCTCCGTACTGCATGTAGTACTTACCGCTGTGCTTTGTGAGCCACGGACCTTCAATATAGCCCGGAATGACCGTGTCGCTGTTGTTTTCTCCAAACCGTTCCCAGCCATGTTTTGCCATATCTTTGTTGAAGAGGGTATCCACGACATCACTTACAGGCAGAAAGCGTTTGTTCCTGTCAAGTCGTTTGCCGCGAATGGGGTAGAGGTTGGACGAGCCCCAGAACATATACGCCGAACCGTCGTCGTCAATAAATAAATCCGGGTCCTGTAAATCGTGCAGAATAGCCGGAACGGCTTTCCAGTCGCCCTTTTTGGGATTATCGGTGTAAAGAATACTCATGGAACCTGACGGATCGCCGGTAACATACAGTACCGAATCTTTATAATTGTGCGCAGCCGGAGCATTGCATCCCTGGAAATACCATTTTTCGGGTTTGATGAATGTCCAGTTTTGCAGGTCGCGGGAATGCCAGTAACCCAGCGAGCGGGTAACGAACATATAATACTCTCCTCTGAACTCCACCACAGCCGGATCGGCTCCCGAACGATAGGAAATGTCTTTGTCGGAGTTGTAAATCATATAGGTGTAATCGACATTGACGGGATTGCAATAGGTACGTGAACGCGCATTCTGTGCAGAAATTTCACCTGTAAATAACAATAAAATGCCAATTGAAAGCAAATACTTAAATGAAGTTTTCATGGTGTGTTTTTTTAAAAGATTATCCGCAAAGTACACAAATAAAAACCAATAGGGGTTTCACCCCTAAAACCCGACTTACTTTTTTGTCTTGACACAAAAAAGTAAGCAAAAAAAGTCAAGACTGCGCCCGCTTCACTCGAAAAATTGGCGCTCGACCGGCTAAATCGTCCAAACTTGTTGAAGTTCGTCAAACTTTCCACATTTAGGAAGATAGCAATACGAACTTCAACTTCAAACAAGGACGCTTTTTAACTGCTTCACTACTACAATTTTATTCGTGAAGAGTTTATTTTTTTAATTGTACTCATGAATTCACTTCGTTCAATTTCTTTACGCTTTTTCTCTAAGGCGGAAAGAGGGAGCGACACCAAAATTGAGCCCTAAATCCAATATAATGTATGTTAGTCGGATTTTAAATAACATATACTCGCTTGAATTATTTATATCGGATATCAATAGTTTATTTACTGAAAGAAAGGAAAGAGATGCAGACAAAAAAAGGAAACTAAATAATCTTTAATTTCCTTTTTAATAGCAGTTGTGTTTTAATCTTCGGCAGCCAGTTTGTAGATGGCTTCTATATCTTTTTCGGCAAGTTGTACAAAACTCCCGACTTTTCGGCCATTCAATTTGAGCATACTGATTAGTGTTGGAATATCTTCTTTTCTGGCACCGAGTTCGTGGAACCGTATTGGCATCCCGATTGATTTCAGGAAGGTTTCGAACCTGACGATACCTTCGCGTGCTGTGATTTCAGGATTCTCGAAATTCATCTGACAGCCCCACACACGGGTGGCAAACTGCGCGTAACGCATCACGTCGTGTTTCAGGTTGTATTTCAACCACGCAGGAAACATAACAGCCAATCCGGCACCGTGTGCCACATCATAAAGTGCCGAAAGTTCATGTTCCAGTTGGTGCGTTCCCCAATCCTGTTCGCGTCCTACACCACAGATATCATTGTGAGCCACCATACCTGCCCACATGATGTTGGCACGTGCATCATAGTCATCGGGATTAGCCAGTGCTTTGGGTGTTTCATTGATGATGGTGAGCATGATGCCTTCACAGAGCCGGTCGGTAATTTCCACGTTGCGGGTGTTGGTGAAGTATCGTTCGAGCACATGAGCAAACATGTCGGTTGCACCACAAGCGGTTTGATATGCAGGTAAAGTTTGGGTCAATGCGGGATTAAGGATGGAGAAAACCGGACGAATTTTGTCACTTCCTGTGCCACGTTTCACCATTCCGTTTTCGTGAGTGATTACTGATGAGAGCGAAGCTTCACTTCCCGCAGCCGAAAGGGTTAATACAGTAGCAACCGGTAATGCCTTTTCAATTCGTTTTCCCTGATAAAAGTCCCAGAAATCACCTTCGTAAGGTACACCGATGGCAATCGCTTTGGCTGAGTCGATGGCACTGCCGCCGCCTACCGCCAGAATGAAATCCACTTTTTCCTTCCGGCACAATTCAATGCCTTCGTACACCAACCCACTGCGGGGATTGGGTAACACGCCGCCAAGTTCAACGTACTCAATATTTTCTTTGTCGAGGGAAGTTTTCACCCGTTGCAGCAATCCGCTGCGAACTACAGAACCACTTCCGTAATGTATCAGTATTTTCGTGCCGCCAAAACGTTTCACCAGTTTACCGGCAAGGTTTTCTTTCTCTTTTCCGAACTCAAAATAAGTCGGACTATAAAAATTAAAATTTTCCATTCGTTATTTGTTTTTTAGCCCCCCTGCCCCCCTCAAGGGGGGTTCAAGAAAAGACAGTTATTGGTTATTGGAGATGAAAGTTTGAAAGTTTATAAAGTTTATAAAGTTCATAAAGTAAAAAATATTTAAACAATTCAACAGTTCAACGATTCAACAGTTCAACGATTCAACAGTTACACAATTCAAAAGTTCAACGATTCAACAGTTTAACAGTTCAAAAGTTCAACAATTCAATAAACTTGTAGCTTTCCTCTTTAACCCCCTTGAGGGGGCAGGGGGCTATCACAGTCCATTGATTTGTTCGATAACGGTGTTTGCGAGTGCAGATTTCACTTCTATATGGCTTAGTACTTCATTGACAAAGGGATTTTTCTCGAAGGTGCCACGTACGTTTTCGAAGTCTTTGTGCTTTTGCTCTTCGTCGCCATCCACTCCAAACCCGATTTTGGAGCTCAGGTTGAATTCCTTTTTGGCATCTTCGTAGAGCATGTTGTCGAGACGAACTACCGATTCTTTCCACAGTTCGATAAAAGCAATAAGATCTTCTTTTCCGATTGTCGTTATGGGTTTTCCCCAATATTCCTCCAACTTATGTTGTGCCCAGGTCCATTCGTAGTTGTAGTATTCGTTGTGCATCTCTTCCAGGCGACCTCGGGTACCGGTAAGTGTGAGTGTATTGTTTTCGATATCCGTAAGCATTTTTTCCATTTCCCCTTTGGGTACTATCAGACCCGAGAGATCAATCCAGTCACCCACACCAATCTGGGTTTCCGAACGAAGCTTTTGCTGTAATTCTTTGAATGTTGTCGGATTTTCCTTCTGTATCCGGCTGATGAGTGAATTGCCCAAAAACTTGTAGATAGCGGTGCGATAAAACTGTATCCCTTTTTCGAGGGAAGAATGTTTTATTTTGCAGTTCTGATAGGTGAACACCTCCGTGGTTTCGCCCGAAATCTTTTTCAGATTTTCGAGTACATCAATGCCTTTATACATTTTCTGTATGGTATAGGGGCTGAGCAGGTTGAAGTTGATCGGGTCCAGTTTCAAATCATCCGTGCGGTTATCACGTTTCGGCCATTTCTGGGCATCGCGTACGGTACCCACGCTCCTCAGATTCACACCGGGAATGAGGTAACTCTCAGTGCCATTTTCGATGAGGTAAGAGAAGGGCAAATCGGTGGTATCGGAGTGTGAGGTATGTCGCCCCATGACCAGTGTGAAAGTACCAATCTTGGCAGGCCAGAGGATGTATGAGTCGCTGGTGGTTTTCGACCCGCGTTCCACAATGCCCTGATGAATTGGACCGAGCTTGTACATGTGATTGCTTTGGTTAGAGCCGCTGCCGGCATTGAGGAAGGAGAACATTCCGGCAATGAGCAGGCTCGACTTGTGGTGCGAAACAGTGTAAGGTCCGGCAAAGATGGCGGTAGCTTCACCGTGCATGCCCTGACAGTTGGAGAAAAACAACGAATCGAGAGCAGAATAATGTTTATCCATTATGCAACCCTGACCGATGAAGCAGGTGGATACCAGCGTGGAGTCGCTGATGGATACTCCGGAGCAAATAATGAAATCGGTGCATTTAACACCCGACCCGATATGAACCGGCGCTTTGGTTGTGCTATTGATTGAACCGTTTTTCAGATTTGATACCCCTTTAATAGAACTGCTGTCTCCAATCCGTACATTTTTGATGCGACCGCAATTGATGATTTCTACATTTTCGCCAATTTTTCCCCGGTCAGAACTTATACTTTCGGAGTAGTCGTCTATCATTTTCTGCAGATTTTCAATCATCTGAGGGCGATGCCGGTACAGAGTGAGTATGTAGGCCAGCGGAGCCGACAGAAAATCGTAGATGGGCACTTCGCGGCCGCCGGTTTCGTTCATCACCGGAACCCGTACTCCATTGCCAAAGGTAGTTTTTCCATCCACCACAATCAGGTTGGTGTTTTCTATATACGTACCCTTGCCCACATCGTAATTGGCCATGTAGTTGTGAATGTTTTCAATAAATACATCGTCGCCGATGGTGCAATTGTGCAGACAACAGTTGTAAAGTCCGCTATGCTTGCGGAAACCGCCGTCCATTTCGAAGACTTTGTCAAATTTCCCCAGTTTGATGGTACCCGAAAAATGTACATTGGTTACATATTGTGGTGTAAATTCCGGGTCGACTGTTACG
>CALMZF010000250.1 GCA_937870645.1 uncultured Paludibacter sp.
ATATCGAACAAACTCTGATGATTGGCCACAAAGATAACCGGTTTTCCTACCGGTATGGGAGCCCGAAAAGCAAATTTAGCCGATGAGAAAAGCAAATATATCACACTCAGCAGGCAGAAATACAAGGCATCAATGATTTTCTTGTGCGCTTGGTAACCGAAAACACGATAACCTATCACACTGATGGGATGAAACACAGTGATATACACGAAAAAGAAAAAATAAGCCAACAGCGATAGTGGGATGGAGAGTAGTCGTAACATGGTGATAAATGATTGAAATATAACGGCAAAATTACAGAAAATAATTGTTTCAACGAAAAATGTGGTTACTTTCCGGTAATAAGCCCTACCCCAAAGCATGTATGCCGCAGGCAGGAGGAGGCAGAATGCAAATAACTTGATTTGTGTAAAAAGATAAAGGGTGATACTTTTTTCAAAGAATTAAGTAAAATCTAACAGATACAAACTGTTTAGTTTATGCGACATTATAAAGCTTTTGCTGTTAAATAGAATTAAATATTTCGCTCCAACCAATTACACTCCTATATTTCGTCAATTTACACACACGATATTCCAAAATATACGCTATATTTACGGCGATAAACTTAGTTTTAAATTCCTCAGTATAAATCTTTTAAAATTAAATCGTATGAAAAAAACAAAACTCTTTATTCTTTTAACTACATTCAGCCTGTTTTTGATCAACACTAAACTGAATGCGCAAGCTATAGGCGATTATGGATCGGCAGCTTCGGGTAACTGGACTGCAAATGCAACCTGGGTTGTATGTGTAACACCCGGAACATGGGACGGAGCTACTGCTGCAACAACTGCCACAACTGCCACTACTAATGTTTGGATTCGAAACGGGCACACCGTACAATTCGATACATCATCAAAGAATTGTAATAATCTCACCATTGAAAACGGAGGAAAATTATGGGCAAATTCTACAGCTTCAAGTCCAAGATATTTAAATCTCAATGGTGCAACTTTAATTAATAATGGTGAATTTGGAGCTACTGATTATTCTTTTGGTATAAAAACGTATTCAAATATTACTACGATTACAGGTAATGGTACATATGTTATTGGACGCATCCAACCACAAAATTCCGGTTTAACGATAATTTTTGATGCCAATGTTCTTATGAATTATGCAGGTAGCGGTGGCGCAGGCGGTTCAACTATTTACAATAATAGTAAAGACGATATCACCTATACAATAAATGCTGGAAAAACAGTAACAACTGCTTCATTGGCGTATATTTCTGTCGCTACGAGCGGATCAGCGGCACCTTCAACCGGATATAATTTTACCCTGAATATTAACGGTACCCTCACAACAGGCACAGATGGGCACATCAACCTACTGAATGCTTCCAACAAGACTTCTACGATTAATATCGGTAGTACGGGTGTATTGAATTGTAATGGTAATTTTCTTATGCCTGATGGTACAACCAGTATAGGCATATTTAATATTGTTAATGGTGGTATAGTAAATACATTGTCAACTAAAGCTACAACTCTCGGTACAAGTACTTTAACTACTCTTGCGGGTCAGTTAAATGCTTCAGGAACTGTGAATGTAAATGGTAGATTTCAGATAAACATCGGCGGTTGGGCTACCGGCACTGGTGTATGGAAATATGGACCGACAGCAGCGCTGGAATTTAATACGAATGCCTTCTACGGAGTTAACAGCGATGCAGTTTACTGGCCTGTAACAGATGGTCCAATAAACGTGAATATTTTGCAGGGAGGTTTATTATTAAATACACCCCGTACTGTAACCGGTATATTCCAGACATCTGCTGGCGTAAAAAACACCTACGGTAACGACCTAACCGCATCCGGAACAGTAAGACTGAATGCAGGGGGTTATTTTGACAATTTCTCTCCAACTTATACCAATACATCAACCCTGGAATATAACGCGGGCGGAACTTACGGCACTTACAACGAATGGATTGAAGGATCGACAGTTGGTTATGGTGTGCCACAAAATGTTACTATTTCAAATGCAACTACTGTTAATCTGGCAGGATTTCGGACAGTTGTGGGCAACCTGAGCTTAGGTTCGGGTGATATTAACACGAACGGAAAAACATTAATCCTGGCAGGAGCAACTTCAGGTAGCGGTGCAATCCTTACGGGAACAACAGGAGCACTTAGCTATGATGGTACTGTAGCTCAGACTATATCAAATCTGAAAGACAATACCGTTAATCAACTTGCTATCAACAATCTTGCCGGAGTATCACTCAGTGCCCCGACAACAGCGGGCAGCCTGTTATTAGTAAGTGGTGATCTGTTTTTGGGTGCTAACGACCTCACCCTGCTCAATCCAAGCGGGCTCCTGCAGATTCATCCTGTACCTTCCATGAGTTACATTGTAACCGATGGCATCGGGAAAATCATTAAGATGGTGATACCGGGTCCGGTAAATCTGATCCCGGTTGGTGCATCTGCCACCAGTTACGATCCGGTAAATTTATCACCGGCAGCACCGGCTCTGTTTTCAGTGAATGTAAGCACCACTTTACCGGCCGATGCACCGGCACAATACACCTACGCTCCCAAAGTTTGGGATATTTCAGTAGTTGCAGGACCTCCTCCTCCATCTACTACGGTTACGTTAACACCTTCGAATCCTGTGGCAACAGTAACCTCAGATGTAATTGGTCATTACACTGGCGGAGCTTACACCAACGAAACGGCTACCCGATCCGGCAATGATTATACGGCTACCTTTACCTCGTTCTCACCGTTTGTTACCGGCACCTATGATATCGGCACATCGGTATCACGCACCGTTATTGACGGCATCAGCTTCGATGGCCGCACCGTTTACAATCCTGCTAACATTTCGTTACAGGTATATGATGCAGCCGGCAGATTGACAGTAAGTTCCACCAAAAACATCAATATGAGTTCATATCCGAAAGGAATTTACATCGTTAGAAACCCACAGGGAACACAGAAAATTGCCCTGATGAAATAAAATTTTTCATTGGAGAATAAAAAAAAGAAAAGCGTAGCGGTTGACAAACCGGTTACGCTTTCTTTTTTTCGGGAGGAAATCAAGTGAGGGATGTTTTTGAAAACCGGTAAGGATTTTATCTTCAAAGAGCTATTGAGTGCATTTATTACACCGGTAGGCCTGAAACGCGCTTTTTGTGTAGCTGGATTTGATTTTGTTTTCAAGGAAGATAAGTTATTCCTTCTCCGAAAAAAATTGAGTACTTTTGCATGGAATAAAAATTACAGAAAATGGAACAACTTACATTCAAACATACGATACCTATTCAACTGCGATTCAATGACTTTGATGCACTGGGACATGTGAACAACTCGGTGTATTTCTCGTTTTATGATCTGGGAAAAACGGATTATTTCCGAAATGTGATACCCGAAATGACTACCGACCAGCATGTGGGTGTGGTGATTGCCAATATACAGGTTAACTTTCTGCTGCCGGTTTATCCGCAGGAAAATGTGGCCGTACAGACTGCAGTAACGGAGATCGGACACAAAAGCTTCAAACTTCTGCAGCAACTGATAGACCTGGATACCAACGAAGTGAAATGTATTTGTCACACAGTAATGGTGGGTTTTGACGCCCAGACCAAAACCACCCGCCCCATATCCGATGAATGGCGAAAGGCAATCAATCAGTACGAAGGCAGAGGGGATTTGAGTAAATAATCAGCCCCCTAAATCCCCCCATGTGGAACTTTCAAAAAAAGGTAATGAGTTATTGGTTATTAAGTTATTAAGTTATTGAGTTATTTTACCCGTAACTTGCAGCTTGTAACTCGTATCTCGTAACTCGTAACAGGTTATTAGAATTCGGATGTAAAATGGAACCGGATATTTTTGAAATCATTTTGTGCCATCTGTAGTACATAGTTGGAGTCGGCCAGAAATACATCGCGATCGTCCTTATCTTTAGCCATATACTGCACTTTTCGTTTTTTGAAATTATCTAATTCGGCGGCATCATCCGATTCTATCCAGCAGGCCTTGTAGAGCGATACCGGTTCCCAGCGGCAACTGGCATTGTATTCGTGGAGCAGTCGGTACTGTATCACCTCAAACTGAAGCTGACCTACTGTCCCAACAATTTTCCGGTTGTTGAACTGATTGACAAATAGCTGGGCTACCCCTTCGTCCATCAACTGATTAATTCCTTTTTCGAGCTGTTTGGTTTTCATCGGGTCGGCATTTTCCAGGTACATAAACATTTCAGGCGAGAAACTCGGAATTCCCTTGAAATGTAATTCTTCTCCACCGGTCAATGTATCGCCGATTTTGAAGTTTCCGGTATCGGGCAACCCTACAATATCACCCGCATAAGCCTCGTCCACCGTTTCTTTTTTCTGAGCCATAAAAGCAGTAGGACTGGAAAAACGCATCATTTTGCCATTGCGCACATGCTTATAGTTCACATTTCGTTCAAACATCCCGGAGCAAATCTTCACAAAAGCGATGCAGCTGCGGTGATTGGGGTCCATATTGGCATGTATCTTAAATACAAACCCTGAAAATGCTTCTTCGTAAGGATTGACCACCCGTTCGACTGCCTTCACAGGCCGCGGGGAGGGTGCTACTTCCACAAAACAATCGAGCAACTCCTTTACCCCGAAATTATTCAGCGCACTTCCAAAAAAAACAGGAGCAAGATGTCCCTTCAGGTACAAATCGGAGTCAAAATCCGAATAGACGCCATTGATCAGTTCCATGTCTTCACGGAGTTTATCAGCCAGTTTTTTTTCCACCAGGTGATCCAGCTCTTTGCTGTCGATATCGGCCAGCTCCACCGATTCGCTGATAAATTGCTTGTTGGGTGTAAACAACTGGAGGTTTTGCTTATATATATTGTACACTCCCTTGAATGTGGCTCCCATACTGATAGGCCAGCTGAGCGGTCGCACATGTATGCCCAGTTCCGATTCAAGTTCATCCATCAGGTCAAAGGGGTCGCGACCTTCGCGGTCCATCTTATTCACAAA
>CALMZF010000251.1 GCA_937870645.1 uncultured Paludibacter sp.
ACTGTTTTTCAAATGAATAAGATATATTTACATAAAAAATTAACTATCTGAAAATTAAAAAGTTATGACAAAACTTAATCCGTATCTCAATTTCGCCGGAACCTGCGAAGAAGCATTCCTGTTCTATCAGTCCGTATTTGGCGGCGAATTTACGGGCGGCATTTTCCGTATGGGCGATGCGCCGGGAACAGAAAACCTGTCAACCGAAGACAAAAACAAAGTAATGCACATAGCTTTGCCGATAGGCAATGATTTACTTATGGGTTCAGACAGCATACCGGGCATGGGACCGGGGCTCGTAATGGGTAACAACAATTTAATTTCCATTTTTCCCGACAGCAGGGAAGAAGCCGACCGGCTATTCAACGGACTCGCTGCCGGTGGAATGATTATACAGCCTCTTCAGGATCAGTTCTGGGGCGACTATTACGGTAACTTTATCGATAAATTTGGAGTTGCATGGATGATTAATTTCTCCAGACAAGTGGAACCGTAAACAGAAAAATACAGCCAATTTTCCAATAACAATTGACGACAGCTGAACAACTGCCGTCTTTTTATTGTTTCCAAGTATTAAATCAAATCGATATGTTTTATCATTAGAATCATTTTTTGATACACGTATTTTCCCGATTATCCGGACGAAATAAATATCTTTGTGTCTCATTACTTTATAAAAAAACAACAAACTACATGCTCTGAAAGTCCACGCCCCGCGTGATTTGGAGAACTGAATTACATACATCATCCATATGCAAGAATACATTACAACCACCCTTAACCTGCAACAGGGAACAGCTGAAGAAAAAAGAAGAGAAATTCGGAACTATTTCCTGAAAACCTGGGAAATTGACGAAAAACTGTACACACAGTTGAAGTCGGATGATATTTTCTATCACCGCGGCGATCCGTTACGGCATGTTATCCTGTTCTACTTCGGCCACACGGCTGTGTTTTATATCAACAAGCTGATGCTGGCCAAAATAATCGATACACGCATCAATCCCGGCTTTGAGTCCATCTTTGCCATTGGTGTGGATGAAATGAGCTGGGATGACCTGAACGAAAAGCACTACAACTGGCCGCCTGTTGCAGAAGTACGCGAATACCGGAATAAAGCGAAGGAAGTCATCCTCAAACTGATTGATGAAATGCCGCTGACCATGCCCATAACGTGGGAAAACCCTTTCTGGATAATCATGATGGGCATTGAGCATCAGCGCATTCACCTCGAAACTTCATCGGTGCTTATCCGGCAGTTGCCGCTCGATGAAGTGGTGAGCGGCCGCTTTGGCGAAAGATGCACAGAGAGCGGTGCTGCTCCCGATAATGAAATGATAGCTGTGGCA
>CALMZF010000252.1 GCA_937870645.1 uncultured Paludibacter sp.
TGATCGTTGTTGCCGCGCAGCCAGCCAATCTCTTTGTTTTTTCCTTTTTGGGGAATGAACGAAACTTCAAAAATACCATCAGCGTTTGATACTGTTTTCCCACTGGTGATGATTTGTTCGGGTTCGCTGTGCCACCACCAGAAGCGGTGCGGGCGACGAACCACGCGGTATTTCACCTGCGCATCGGGAATAGCATAACCGGCGTAAGCCTTTACCTCACCTTTAACTTTGACTTCCTCACCAAAGCGTACTTCGGTTTTTGGTCTTGCAACCGTTACTTCGAAAGTCGGACGCTTGTATTCTTCCACCCACACATTGATTGAGTTTCCATTGCATTCCAACCGATAAGCGCCGTTCAGTCCCGTTTCCGGCAACACGAATTCACCGGCAAAAGAACCGAATTCATTGGTTTTCACTGCTTTTTGTGTAAGCTTTTCGCCGTTGACGTTGTAGAGAACCACATTGAATGCCCTATTTGTGGCAACTTCCTGTTTATTTTTTTCAGAAACGTAAGCAATTCCCTTGAAATAAAGCAGTTGCCCCGGACGATACAGCGAGCGGTCGGTGAAAAGCGCAACCTGAACCTGCTCTTTTTCGTTCGGGCTGCTTCTGTACCAATAGGAATTATAGGTTTGAGAGGTAAAGTAACGGTCTTTTCCTTTTTCGAAAATGAGCAGGTTGTCATTATCCTGAACCGACACATTAAGCGACGCATATCCGTAAGCATCGGTTTGGTATTTTTTCTGGAAATTAATCTGATAAGCATTCCCGTCCCATTTGGTGTCGTAGGTATTGAGGGTAACATCCTTTACAGGCGTTCCCTGAATGCGGTCCAGGACATATATATCGCTTACTTTCTCTCTATTTGTTCGCTGAATAAACGCAAAATCGGTGACGGTAAATGCTCCGATTGCTTTTTCGTTCACATTTTTGCTTCCTTTTTCTTCCAGTACAAATTCATAAATACCGTAGTCGCTTGTTTTAATTTCAATTTCGGATTTCACTTGCTCAAAATTCGGATCGGATTTAATGTTCACAGCGCGTGTTTCCACCAGTGTACGGTTTGGA
Source organism: uncultured Paludibacter sp. (assembly GCA_937870645.1). Taxonomy (GTDB): domain Bacteria; phylum Bacteroidota; class Bacteroidia; order Bacteroidales; family Paludibacteraceae; genus UPXZ01. The sequence goes on from CALMZF010000252.1 coordinate 1,069, forward strand.
AAAAGCGATTTGTCGGTGCGGCGATTTTGCAGGTAGGTATAATATTCAACGGCGGTTCCGTTGATTTTATATACCGAAAGTTGCAATGCTGTTAAGTTTTGGCTCGTAAGATTTATTTTGAGGATAGATTGAGGTTTTACGGCTTTATTGAATGTAGTCTGAATGTTTTTTTGAAGAATATTCTCCTGAATATTTTTCAGTATGCCGATGCGTTTGTAGTTGGGATATCGTCGAATTCCTGCGGCTGCGATTTCGTAGGCTTTTCGATTGTTGTCATTTTTTTCGGCGGGATTGACGGATTTATTCTGATAATAGATTGCCTGAGCGGCTATAATTTCCACCACCGCTTCGTTTCCGGCATATTGTTTTTCCAGCGCATTCAGTTTGGTGAGGTATTCTTCGTTTTGTTCCGGCATTTCGAAACTCAGCTTCTGCAACTGGGCGTAGACCAATGCCGGGATATTGTTTTTAGCTTGATTAAAATCGATAATCCGGTTGTATGTATTCAGTATGTAATGTTTTACACCGTTTAATTCATCCGGAATGACAACTTCGTTGGTATCAAGTACCGGAACCACAGACAAAGCATCTTCGAGGAAAGCTTCGTTAGCTTTAATTTTCAGCTCATCATCTTCAAAATTTTTTAATAATTCAATCCGTTTGTACGAAAGAAAATCGTACAACGTGGGCTGCATCGTACGGCTGTCGTCACCTGGTTCGAGTATGTCAGCATATTTCAGGGCATCAGTTTTTTGCAACAGGTTGATATTGCTCATCGACAGGTTCAGTTGTTCCAGTATTTTATTGAAAAAAATATTTTTTGTCCACTCCCTGATATCTGTTGGTACAAGGCCTTCTATTTCTGTTCGTTGATTAATTTTATACTGATCATTTTCGTAAAATTTATAGTAAAGTTCGGCCATCATGGTGTGCATCACCGCTTTTTCCACACTATCGCGGCTTTCGCCGATAGAAGTTTCGAAAGTTTTTATCAATCCGGCAGCTTCATCGGGATTTTTTTCCAGCAGAAATCGCATTTTATACACCGTAGCCTTGATGATTTGCGGTGAATTTTTGTCCTTTTTTGCCTGTGAAAGAATTGTTTCCAGTTCTTTCAGAGCCGACTCGGGCAATTGCTTTGCAACGAATTCTTCCACTTTTTTCCAGCGTGCTTCCATAGATATAGATTTAGATTTTTGAGCCAATACGACGGTGTATGTAACCGACAACATTAGAACCAATAATATGAATAAGATTGACAATCGTTTCATGGCTTTGTTTTTTATAGTTTTAAAAAATGAAAAAACAGATAAATAACCGTATAACAAAAATAATACTAAACTACTCCAATCTGAGAATTAATTTTTCACAAATCTAAGTAAAATCAACCTGTTATGGTGCAGTCCGCTGGATATTTAACGGGATTTTTGGCTTATCACATTGTTTTTCTGAACTTTACACATCACACATTTACACAACCGGCAAGTTATTTATTTCGTAAATAAATTATATTTTCTTCCTTTTAAGGTCAGTTCCTGTTAATTTTGTACTTTTGGAACGCTTTTTGAAACAGAACAAGAAAGTAATAACATCGATATGATAAAAAATTGGATAATCACACTTTTGACACTGGTGGCTGTAACTGCCGGATCGATACATACGGAGGCGCAGGCGCTTGACTGGCAGATAAAAAGAGGAGAAAAACTAAGCTATAAGATTTCGTTCAGTTCCGGTCTCACCGGCGATGTGAAAGGGGGTACCGGGGTGATGTATGTATCACCTACTTTTAGCAAAATAAACGGAAAAAACACCTATCATGCTATCCTTAAGGGCGGTACTTCGGGTATTATCGAGTGGTTTTATCAGGTGGAAAATAAATACGAAACATTTATTGATACCGACACCAAAGCGCCGGTGATGTACGCACAGTATGTACATGAAAATAAATACAGCAACAACGACACGGTGTATTTCGACCAGAAAAAAAACACTGCCACTTACCGCAGCAAACTGGTGAAGATACCTGACAACACGCACGATTTTGTATCCATGCTCTATTACGTGCGGACGCTCGATATGTCGAAACTGAAAAAAGGAGACGCATTTATCATTCCCTTTTTTACTTCTGACAAAGTAATCAATTCCAAGATTATCTACAACGGCATTGAAAAAGTGAAAAACAACAAGCGGGGACTTGTGGATTGCTATTCATTCAAACCGCAGGTGGGCAAGGGTAAAGTATTCAATCAGGACTATCCGGCTACCATGTGGATAACAGCCGACTCTGACCGGCTGCCGCTGCTGGTGGAGGCCAAAATGAAAGTGGGGAAAGTAAAAATGGAACTGATAAAAGCAGAATAATCCCAACAAAAAAAGATTTGGCCCGACGGTCAAATCTTTTTTTTAACGTTTACAGTAATAATCACTTTACCAGTAACCGGATGCATTTTTCCAGGCTGTCTTCCCAGTGTGGAATTTCAGTCCCGTAAGTCTGTTTAATTTTTGCTTTGTTCAGCACGCTGAAGTGTGGGCGTGGAGTTCTTACCGGGTATTCTTTCGATTCGATGGGCACTAAATTACAACTAATGCCGGCCAGCCGGTGAATACTGCGGGTAAAGTCGTACCAGCTGCATACGCCTTCGTTGGAATAATGGTAAATGCCGGCTGTAGGTTTTCCGGCAGCAAGTATGGATAATAATGCCACAGCCAGATCGGCAGCGTACGTTGGCGTTCCCACCTGATCAAAAATCACGTTCAACTTGTCCCGCTCCTGCCCCAGCCGGAGCATTGTTTTTACAAAATTATTTCCAAAAGAAGAATAAAGCCACGAAGTGCGTACAATAACGGCTTCGGGACAGATTTCCATTAAAATTCGTTCACCTTCGAGTTTCGATTTTCCGTAAACCGACGATGGATTTACCGGCATATCCTCGGTGTAAGGCAAATAACTTTTGCCGTCGAAAACATAATCGGTAGAAACATGAATAATGTCCAGCTTGTACTCCCGGGCTGCTTCCGCCAAATTTTTGACTGCATCGCGGTTGATACGGTAGCAGGTTTCGGCATCATCTTCGGCCTTGTCAACAGCTGTATAAGCCGCACAATTAACTATTGCATCCACATGATTTTCAGCCACATAAGCGCTAACAGCCTCTCTGTTGCAAATGTCCAGTTCGGTTACATCGGTGAAGAAAAACCAAAACTGCGGAAATTGCCCGGATGCTACCCGTATTTCGTTGCCCAACTGTCCGTTAGCACCTGTAATCAGTATATTTTTCATGCTGTCTAAAAATTTATTTATCGGCCCCCTAACCCCCTAAAGGGGGTATATTGAGCGTCTATCATTTGTTATGCGTTATTTAATCATGCCATTGTGTCCAATTTTATTTTGTTGGACATGGGCGTTTCATGCTGTCTAAAAAT
>CALMZF010000253.1 GCA_937870645.1 uncultured Paludibacter sp.
AGCGAGTTGTACTGCAGTAGGGAGATCAACTCTGTTAGTCTTTTTCATGTATTCAATAAGCTGTACCAAAACTTCCGTATCGGTTTGACTCTTAAAAATAAACCCGTGTTCGGCAAGTCCCTGTTTGAGCACCGCATAATTTTCGATAATGCCATTGTGAATGATTGCCAGCTCTTCGGACTGCGAATAATGAGGGTGTGCATTTTTTTGATTGGGTTCGCCGTGGGTAGCCCAGCGGGTATGGGCAATTCCGATGGTTCCTGTAATATTTTTTTGTTCGGCAAAATGTTCCAGATCAGCTACTTTGCCTTTAGACTTGTAAACATTCAATTTGTCATTATCAATAAGTGCAATTCCGGCACTGTCGTATCCGCGATATTCGAGCCGGTGAAGACCCTTAATCAATATCGGGTAGGCTTGCTTGTTGCCCATATAACCAACTATTCCACACATATTATTTAGTTTTTTTAGTTTTTTAATCTGTTTAATGCCTTAAGTATATCTTCACGACTACTAAAACCGGTAAATCGCATAAATCCTTCACCTTCCAGTCCGAAAAGTGTTCCGGGTGTACTTAAAATGTTTTTTTGATACAATAATTCGTTGAAATATTCCCAGGATGATATTTTACCCGGTACCTTGAACCACACATAAGGTGAATTAACTTTACCAAATACTTTAAATCCCAGCGAAATCAGTTCGCTGCGAACCAACGCTGTATTCGTGAGATAATAATTTATAATTTCGGAGACTTCCTGTTTACCTTTTTCAGAATATACAGCCTCAGCTCCGCGCTGCACTATATACGATATTCCATTGGTATAATTAGAATTACGCCGACTCCACAGTTCGACGAGTGGAACAGCATCACCCATTTTTGTATAAACATTCAATTCTTCGGGAAACACAGCGTATCCGCATCGAAGGCCGGTAAATTCAGCCGTTTTTGAAAACGTTCGCACTTCAATGGCCACCTTTTTGGCACCCTTAATTTCATAAATACTTCTGGGAATTTCCTGATCCTGAATATATGCTTCATAAGCGCCATCGTAAACAATAATACTGTGATGATCAATGGCATAATCCACCCATTTTTTCAGTTCCTTCCGGTTTATTGCTGTGCCGGTAGGATTGTTGGGATTGCACAGGTAAATAACATCCACTTTTTCACGGGGAAGTTCGGGAATAAAATTGTTTTCGGGGGTACATCTCAGGTAAACGATGTTGCTCCATTTATTCTGACCGGTTTGAGTGCCTGCACGCCCGCTCATTATCGTTGCATTCTCATAAACGGGATATACCGGTTCGGCAATAGCTATAATATTGTCACGCCCAAGTACATGTCCAATATTTCCAATGGCCGATTTGGCTCCGTCGTTAATAAAAATGGATCCTTTCGAAAGTGTAATTCCTTTGGACCGATAATCTTTTTGAATTTTAGATATAAGGAAATCGTAACCCTGCGGTGGGCTGTAACCTCTGAATGTGTTTTCATGACCCATTTCGTCGGTTGCTTTATGTATGGCTTTAATCACTTCGGTGGGTAACGGACGGGTTACATCACCTACTCCCAAACGAATGATATCGGCTTTGGGGTGTAGCAGTTTATAGGCGTTAACTTTTTTTTCTATCTCATCGAAGCCATAGATTCCGGGTACTTTCAGATAATTCTCGTTTGCAAGAGCCATTGAGAGAAAAAATTAATGAAAAACTTTTTTTTCAAAAATGAAAGTGCAAAATTGCGATTTTTTTTCGGATTATTAAAGTAAATGGCATTAATTATTTTTGCAGCTTTACCGTTTTTCAATTTCCGGCGTTTACTCTGCCTTTTGTTTAATTTCAATCAAACAGGTTTACGATTGTTCTTCCTTTCAACTGTCCTTTCAGCATTGATTCAATAGTGGTTTTCAAATCTTCCGGCTTAATTTCGGTATAGATTTGCATCAGGTTATCGGGTTTCCAGTCCGATGCCATTTTCTGCCAAAGTACTTGTCTCAGGTTCATTGGATAGTTTTGAGCAGAGATACCGATGAGTGATATACCCCGCAATATAAACGGAAAAACAGTCATGTTGAGTTCGGTGGAAGCCACGCTGCCGCATGTGGTTACCGCCCCGAGTGGAAGGAGAGTTTTCAAAATATTTACAAGCATTGGTCCTCCAACAGTATCAACACCACCAGCATATTTTGCTGATAATACGGGTTTATTGTCCATATTCTGAAAATCGTTACGGGAGATAATTTCATCAGCACCCAAACTTTTCAGGTAAGAATATTCAGCTTCTTTGCCTGAGACAGCCACTGTAGTGTATCCGAGTTTAGACAGAATACTGAGGGCAACTGATCCTACACCACCGGTAGCACCTGTTACAATAATTTTTCCATTCGATGGATGGATAAGTTCGGTAAGTCTGGTGACAGAAATACCGGCTGTAAACCCGGCTGTGCCAATAATCATAGCTTCTTTAAGTGATAAATTTTCGGGCAATTTAACAGCCCATGTAGCAGGAACCCGAATATACTGACCAAAACCACCTGGTGTATTCATGCCCAGGTCGTATCCGGTTACAATTACTTTTTCACCGGCTTTGAAGGCATCATTCTCAGCTGAAACTATGACACCGGCAGCATCAATGCCGGGTGTATGTGGGTAGTTGCGGGTAACTCCCTTGTTGCCGGAAGCCGATAATGCATCTTTGTAATTGAGCGATGAATAATGAACCCTGATTAGCAGTTCACCTGCAGGCAAATCGCTGACAGACAGTTCCTTGATGGAGGAAATAAATTTCCCTTCCTTTTCTTCAATAACCAGGGCGTTGTAAGTTTGAATTTCCATGTTGAATATTGATTTGTGCAAAAAAAAATAATTAAGTTGAAATTCCTTTCTCAACTTAATTATAAATGTAATACCGGTATCACCCGTAGTTTGATAACTTTCTGAGTAACCCGTTATTTGTTAACCTGAGTGGCTGATTGAGCGGGAGTTTCACGCATTGAACAGGAACCATTGAATACAGCATTCGGTTCCACCATTAATGATTTTGTCTTTACATCACCGTTAATTTCGGCAGTGGCACGCAGTGTAAGCGTTTCGGCAATATTGAAATTACCTAACACTTTTCCGATAATTTCGGCATTTACACAGGTGATAGACCCTTTGAGGAGGCCTCGCTGGCCAATAACGACTTTACCTTTACACACTATATCACCTTCAATTTCTCCATCCAAACGAAAATCAGATTCAGCATTAATTTTTCCGACTATTTTTGTACCAAAGGTTAATACATTGAGCTGATTTTCATTTACTGTTGCCATATCTTTTGCCATATATAGTTGATAATTAAATTCTTACAAAAATAAAGAAATTTGATTTTTTATGATTTCAAAAATAGATATTAATAATGATATTACAAAATTATTTCGTAACTAATTCATTTTGAATTGCGAACAAATCTCAAAGAGGTTGAAGAATACAGTTATTCGCAATTCTTGTTCGCCTATTTGTTTGAATTTTCGGCTTCAAAATCTCACAATTCAAATTAATCCCAGACATGAGGATGGATATTTTAAGAAAAGCATTAACTTTGCTATAAAGAGATAAAACATGCAAATCCGACATCTGCGTCACAACGAAATAAATTATTCCCTATGGGACAAATGTATAACGAATGCTAAGAACAGCCTGGTTTATGCATCGACGTGGTATCTGGATGTGGTTTCTCCCGACTGGGAAGCATTGGTTGCCGGTAATTACGAATATATAATGCCGCTTCCTGTTAAGAGCAAGTTTGGTATAAAATTTATTGTACAGCCTGTTTTAACCCAGCAATTGGGAATATTCTCCGAAGAACCGATAGATAGTGATGTTGTTGATAGCTTTATCCGGGCAATTCCATATTGGAGCTACGAAATGAATTTGAATGAAGGCAATTATGCTGAAAAAGCAGAAAAACGACCAAATCTTTTGATTGATCTGAACTATCCGTATGATTACTTAAAGTCAAATTTCACTGTTAATACAAAAAGAAATATAGCTAAATCTGAGCATAAGCAATTGAACATTGACTGGCAACTGAATGTGGATGAATTTCTTCTATTATTCTTTCAAAATGAACGGGATTTTCCTATCACAAACAAAGAAATTATTAAAAAACTGATTTATACCGGAGTAGAAAACAATTCTATTTCAATTTGCGGCGTAAGAACTCATGAATTGAAAATTGTATCGGCACTCTGTATGCTTCATTCCGGCAACAGACTAATTTACCTGCTTCCATTCTCGACCAGAAAGGGAAAGGAATATTCCGCCATGTTTTTTTTGGTGAACGAACTTATTAAAAGGAACGCCGGCACGGAACAATTTCTGGATTTTGAAGGCTCGAAAATTGAAGGGGTTTACCGGTTTTACATGGGTTTTGGAGCCGGACTTCGCTCCTATTACACAATCAAACACTTCAGACCCAATTTTTTAACAGGAAAATTATGAATGTACTTTTTTTATCGGCATGGTATCCGAACAGGCATGACAGTATGGCGGGTCTTTTTGTGCAAAAACACGCCGAAGCCCTCAGTCTTTATGCCGATGTGAAAGTGCTATATGTGCACGCAGATAAGGATATAAAGCATTTTGAAATAATAATACAGACACATAATTCAATCACTGAATATCTGGTTTATTATCCAACGAAATATAAATTCGTTGGTGGAAAAGTGGGGAAACTGCTCAATTATCTGATTGCTTACAAAAAGGGATTAAAAAGCATTGAAAATGAGCTGTGGAAACCGGACATTATTCAGGCGAATGTCTTTACACGTACAGCACTTATGGCTTATTTTTCCGGATTGAAATATCACATTCCCTATGTGGTTATTGAGCATTGGACACGCTATTTCAGAGAGAAAACGTTTAGTAATTTTCTTCATAAATTTGCCTCTGTTTGGGTTGCAAACAAAGCATCGGCAGTTTTACCGGTAACGCATCATTTACAGAAATGGATGGAGCATCACGGCATGAAAAACTCCAACTATCAGGTTATTAATAATGTATGTGAAGATATTTTTTTTGAGAAAACGGGAAAATCTCATAATCAGAAAACAAGGATATTGAATATAACCTGCTTCAACGATGAGCACAAAAATATTAGCGGAATTTTAAGAGTTGTAAAGGAATTAAGCAAACAAAGACAGGATTTTGAGGTGGTTTTAGTGGGTGATGGTGAAGATTTTGAAAGGATGAAAATGTATGCTCAGGAGTTAGAAGTATATCCAACGTTTGTTAATTTCACAGGACTGCTTACAGGTTCTGAACTGGTTGAGCAATATCAGCAATGTGATTTTACCCTGCTTTTTTCTAACTTTGAGAATATCCCGGTTGTGATTTCGGAAAGTCTGGCCTGCGGAAAACCGGTAATTTCTACCAGTGTCGGCGGTATTAACGAACATATTAACAGCACCAACGGAATGCTGATTGAAGCAGGTGATGAAAAGGGATTACTAAATGCTTTAGACAGCATGATTGACAATTACATACAATATGATAGTGAAGCAATAAGTGCTGAAGCTGTGCTGAGATATAGCTATGAAAATGTGGGAAAGAAACTATTCTCAATTTATTCGGAAATTTTAAATAAATAGATTATGCACGGATTTATATGCGCCATATCGTTAGAAGAAGAGATTTTACCCATAGATTTTGAATGGAAGGTGCCGTTTGACTTTCAGGGGAAAATGATTAAACGGGAAATAAGGGGTAAAAACTACCAGATAGAACAATATACTTCCGAAAAATTTATTGAGGAAAAACTATGGATAGATAATGATACTTTTTTATTTGTTGTAGAAGGTTTGATTGTAAATATTGACCAGTTGAAAATTGATTTTTCTGCAAAAAACGCCACTGAACTTATTCAAAAACTGTACACTGCAGAGAAACAATTTTTCAAACACTTTGAAGGAAATTTTTCAGGACTTTTTTATCACAAAAAAGACAAAATCTGGTACACTTTCAACAATCAATCAGGAACAAAAAGGATATTTTATTTCTGCAATTCAAAGCTAATTGTAGTCGGAAATGATTTATTCACTTTAGTAAAAGCACTTAAAACCCTAAATGAAAGCATTTCCCTGAATGAACAAGCAGCTTATTTGCTGTTAACCAGTAGTATTGTATTTGAAAATATGACACTGGTTAATGAAGTGAAAAAATTACAAGCCGGTGAATATCTTGAAATTAGCAATAACAGAATTCATACGGACTATTATTTTAATCTTGCAAACATATCAAAAGTTGATGCTACGCAAAAATCAATGATTGAAAATCTCAATTTTAGATTTAATGAGGCAATTATTCTGCAGCATGAGATTGATCTGAAATACGATTTCAATCATCTTACTACGCTGAGTGGTGGATTAGATTCGAGAATGGAATTATTTTCGGCTAAAGAAATGGGATATTCTCAGCAAATTGCATTTAATTTTTCCAAAAAAGGATATGCAGACCAACTGATTTCGAAACAAATAGCAGAAAAATACGACATTCCTCTGTTACAATTTTCATTATCGCCGGACATGATGTTGCCCGTTGATGATATTATAGCCGTTAATGATGGGCTAATCTCCTACACCAATTGTTGTCATGTTTTTAGTATTCTCAATCAGTTGAAAGACCAACGATTTGGTGCAATCCATACCGGTATTATGGGTGACACGGTTATGGGAAGTTCGGTGAATGATGATGCCCGGATTAAAAAAAGGCTATATTCGGTTAATACCGTTTTTCCGGATCAGATAAATTATATTGACAATTTGATAGCGAAGTATAAAAATGCAGAATTGTGCCTGATTTACAATTTGATTTTTTTTGGCGAAAGTAATGGTTTTGTCAATTTCGATTTGATGGGAGAAACTTTGTCACCTTTTCTGAATACTTCATTTTTATCTTATGCTTATTCTATTCCTAATGAATTAAAATTTAACAGAAAGCTGTACATCGAATGGATTAAAACCTGCAGACCGGGCGTGGCCGAATTTGTATGGGAAACGATTGCAGGAAAGCCTACCAATAATGAATTATTACGACAGTTTTACAGATATAAACGTGCTGTCATAAAACGTTTACCCATAGAAACCAGGTGGAAAGACAATATGTCGCCCGAAAAAATATGGTATGATCAAAATCAATATGTGAGAGAAAAGCTGGATCAGTATTTTTTCAATAATGTAAGTAGAATAACAAACCCCAAATTATCGGGAGATGTAATTGCATTATTCAACAGTGAAAATTTTGATGTTAAAGCAAGATGCATTACGTTGGTAGGTGCAATCAAATTACTTTTTAACTAACAAATCAGAGACGCATTATCAATATCAGTATTATTCGGCTGATTTTTCCACCAATCCTATATCTGATTAAAGGATACTCGCCATATTTGTATGCCTCTTTAATAAATGGCATTGTTTTAACATAACGCACTGCTTCAATAAATTTTTTTAAACTTTTTTTCAGCATTAACTCATTCAACAAACTGTCTGAAACTCTTTTCTTTACGCCTTTGAAAAAATATATTTTGTATTTTTCATAACATTGATGCTGGTTCAGAAAATCGTATATAATTTTCTGAGCAGTTGTTACCACTTTATAATTCCCATACCAACTTGTATTTGCAGCATTACTGTCATGGGTGGTGTGATAATAATAAATTTTCCGGTTAAGTTGAAGTTTATCAACGAAATACAAACTCTTCACATGAAACAGCCAATCTTCGGGAGTTGCTGTTCTGGAATCAATAAATGATATATTGTGGAATTTCAAAAAACCGGATTTGTAAAGATTGGGCAGGATATAGCCCGCATAAGGCGCAAAAGTAGTATCATTGCCGGCCATAAATAAATCCTTCAATGCCAGTTCTCTGATTTCTTCATCCGGAATATCCGGATACACGTTCAGTTCATATCTATCACCCACTTCAACTAATGTACCCAGTAAAATATCCAAATCTGATGCCTTTGCCTGAGCATAAAGTTCTTCATACATCGTAAGTTCCCGGTAATCGTCATGATCTGAAAAGCCGATATATTCACCCCTGGCAATTTCCAGTCCCCGATTGCGGGTGTAGCCTATGTGCAGGCTGGTTTCATTTTCCAAAATGATTATTCTGCTATCCTTAGCGGCATATTCCTTTGCTGTTTTATCAGAACCATCCGTTGGGCAATCCAGCACCAGAATAATCTCAATTTCGCGCAAAGTCTGGCCAATAAGTGTATCCAGACACCTGATAAAGCGCTCTCCGGCGTTGTGCACGGGAACAATGATGCTGACTTTGGGAATTTGTATATCCATACTGAAATAAATTGCAATTTACCTTTTAAGTTCTTTCATCAGCACAAGTGGCCACTTCCAGTTTTGATAAATCAGTTGTGCTACGCCGGGAGCTAAAATCATAGCCCACACGCCCAGATTGAATATTTTCAGAAAAACAAAAAGAAGAATCACCGTGAGAAGCCCGGCAACTATTGATGCTTTGTAAAAAGGAACTTCATTTCTGGACAATAAAAATCCACCGGCAATGGAATGATTTTCCTCCAGAAATGAAATAATTAAAATAGCTATAATCATGCTTTGACTTAACAAAAGCGTTTGTGATTTAAGGAAAGTCAATATCATATTTCCAAATAATGTAAGTGCGAATCCTCCGGCTATGAAGGTGAGCAACAAAACAAATATGCTTCGGTAGTACATTGAACGGATACCTGCAATGTCATTTTCCACCCGGAGATATCCCAGTCTGGGCACATAAGTTGTGTAGTAAATGTATGCTAATGAGGATATTAAGCTAACAACCTGAACGGTTATGCCATAAGACGCCAAATTATCGAGAGTGACGTAGAATGAACCAATAATTACTGAAGCTTTTAACACTAATAACGCTCCCAGACTTGTTAATCCCAATTTCATTGAATTTGGCATAATGACTTTAATCACTTCCTGAAAGTTATCTGTTTTATTTTCAGCAAGTTTTAACTTCATTTTGGGAGAAAAAAAAGTTTTATAGGATAAAATTCTTTTTACCAAAACGGAAATAGCCTGAGCCACTACAATTGAAATCAAATCCAGACCGAGCAACAGTAAGATTACCGAAACGGCAATATATGCAATTTGGCTAAGAATTATTATTTGTTTATTTCTTTTTACCAATCCGCGCCCCATAATCAAAGCATCATAGTACAATGTATAAATATTGTAGGTAGATATCAAACAAAAAAGAAACCAGGCGATGAAAATAGTATGGCTCTCGCCACTAAAACCTCTTTTAAGAATAAAGAAAATATAAAAAGTACCAACGGTTGTCAGCAATAAGAAAGTCACCAAAGCTATTCTTGTATAAAGCCATCGCATCGCTTTGATGGTACCTGCGAGGAGCTCATAATTGACTTCGGAGTTCAGGTTTTCGGTGGAAATTCCGGTTTTTTTCAGTGAATTGACACCCGAAAAGATGTAGGTAATATTTCGGGTAAAGGAGGGTGAAAAACCAAAATCAAGCAATGAAACCAGCGAGAATATTGTCATAAAAATTGACCAAATCCCTACCGTTTCTGACGAAAGCATCCTCAGTATTAAAGGAAACAAAATTATACCGGAACCAATCTGAAGAAAAGTGGAAAGATAATTCCAGATTATATCCTGTTTGCCTATTTTTATTCCTATGCCTTCTTTCACTTGTATGTTGTAAATATTATACCTTACAAAATTACAATTTTCATTCGATCATACAAGTAAACTAATGTCTGAATCCAAATTTTACATGACTGCTGAATTTCTATTGATGTATTTCTGCCAGTATCAACAAAAAAAGCTGCCTTATAGTAAAATAAGACAGCTCTTTTCTTTGATAACATTCTGAGGATTAATACATATCTTCAATATTCCATACAAATGCCCTTATTCCGAGCACATTGGATGTAGCGTCTAACTCTTTGAGGGCTTCCAGTATGGGTTTTACTTTGTTGTCGTCCACTACGGTGATGATGGCGGTATTTAAGGTAGGCCATGCATGGGTTCCATAGTGCGGTTCACCGGTTTTACTGCCCCGACCGATAACAGATTCCCATCCGGTAAACCCTCGTACGTGATTCAGGGTCAGAATTGCCTGAACTTGTTCGTAATAAACTTGGTCGAATGATATAAATATTGATTTCATCTTTTTCGTTAATTTTAATTTTTAAACTGATTTC